>RPOS01000002.1 GCA_003820635.1 Verrucomicrobiaceae bacterium
CACCCGCATTGAACATGGCTATCGCTTCGATCAGGAACAAGGCCTGGATGTGGAAGACATGCGCCTGCATACCGTAGATCGCATGCGCCGCTTGTTTGCCCTGGTTTTACTGGCCGCTCAAATCGTGTTTGTGATTGCTGACCAATGCCCACCCAAAGCGGTGCTTTGGTTACGCCTATTGGGCGGTAAGCTCGGTTTGTCAGGCGACCGGGATGGCCCCTATTGGCTCTTGCAAGGCATTGCAGCTGTCATTACCACGGCTATGACACTGTCCTTCGTTTTTTTGCACCCTTTCCCTTTTGGGGAGAATACTTATGGGTAATCACCAGATGAACTGATGTTCGGACAAAAGTTCGGACATCAGGATACAACAAGAAGCCTCAAAGAAGATAAACTTGGTTTTCCACAACCATCTTAATCAACAACGAGGCTTCATGGACAAGTTTATCAACAATCAAGAATTTATGGTGGAATTGTTTGACGATGAGGAACAGGCAGAACGAGCTGGAGAAATCGGGGCGGCCATTCTCGAGGCGCGCTCGCTACGGCTGACAGACATAGTCGTAGAGATGGAGGGTGAAAGCGCAGCAGGATACAAAAGGATTCAGCGGTTCCTGGCCAAAGCGGACCCGCGAACTGCGCTGTGGCGGTTATTTCAGGAAGATGCGGAGTTTGTGATAGGGGATCCAACCGAGATCGAACGCCCCGATGCCAGGAAAACGGAATATGTGGGCACGCTAAAGGATGGCAAGACGAGAGGCTTCTGGGCCTTGATGTTGGCAACCCCGTATCGAGGTCGGGCGATCCCCTGTGGGATGGTGACTTACTCATCGAAAACGATCGCACAGGGCATGGATTCGCGCAACCTCAATCATTTCCGAGCATTTGATGGATTGAAAGATATGTTGGGTGGACGTCCGTTGGTATTGGATCGAGAATTCAGCTACCTGGAATTGATGCTCAATCTCTTTGAAGAGCAGATCAACTGGGTGATCCGCCTGAACTTGCGTGCCAATCCGCCGAAATTCTATGACGATGACGGCAGGGAAGTGACCTTGACGATTTCACCTGGTGAGATAGTGGTTCTCAATCATGTTTGGTACATGGGCAAAGTGTGTATGAATGTTATCGGTACCTGGAAAAAAGGGCTGGCCGAACCTATGTGGGTGATGACAAACCTGGAAGCGAAAATAGGCCTACGGATTTATTTCCCCCCGCATGAAAATCGAGGAAACGTACCGCGACCTGAAAAGCTTGCTGGGGTTGACCAAGCTTATGAATAAACAGCAGGTTTACATGGAGAAAATGGTTAGCCTTTTACTCCTGACCTTTACGATTGGCCTGCTTGTCGGCGAAGAATTGCGCGACTTGCTGTATGGTGAGCCAATTGCTGAGAATGAGCCAGTGGATGCCAAAGAGCTTATCCCAGGATCTCCTTCGCTCAAGAAGGGCAAAAAGTGGAAACGTTATTCTGGCCTGTTTGTGCTTCTCAAGCAGAAGTGGACCCTCTCTCACGAACAGAAAACCGCTGTCCTGGATGCCGCTCTGACTACCTTTCGGGGCCTGGTTTACCCAAATGTCCGAACTCTTGTCTGAACCTCAGATGAACACAAAACGAATAATCAAATTCGATACTTGAAAATTCTACTTCCCGCGGGTATACCAGATCGAGCCGGGGGTGTCGTAATTCAGGCCCTCGAAGAAGATGGTCTCAGCGTTCCACCTCCACCCACATCTCCTGGCCGTCGGTGATCAGCTCGATCCAGCCGTCCTGGTCGGTGCGCAGCAGGTTGATGCCACTCACCGCCTCCAGCGCCTGGGGGTCGGGCAGGCCGTCGCGGTCCCCAGCCGCCACGCTGAGCAGGACAAGCTGGGGCTGCAGGCGTTGGATCCATTCGGAGGTGGTGAGGGGGGCATAACCCGATTCGGCGAGGAGGAGGGCGGTGACGGGGCCAGGATCGAGGCTGCTGAGGGTGTCAAAATCCAGGCCGATGGGCAGGAGGGCGCGGAAGCTGCCCCATTCGA
>RPOS01000003.1 GCA_003820635.1 Verrucomicrobiaceae bacterium
CAAGTATCCAATTGTTCATTTCGATGGTGACTCACGCCCGCGTCGTACAGGTTATAACGATATTAAAGAGGTTTTTGCGCCGCGCGTTATTAAAGAGGAAGGCGATGTTCGCAAGAGCCTGCGCGCACCCAGCCCCACCGAGGGACTGGCCGCGCAAAGCGAGCTGATGAAGGAAGCGCCCGGTGCATTTAAGACGGCGATGAAAGATGTTGTGCGGATATTTACCGAAACGGATGACGTGTCGTATGTCACTCGATTCCGCACGGAGATAGCCGATGCTAGCGCCTCCGTGGTTAACCGCATGAACATTCTGTTTGACGGCGCGGTGCGCGACGAACTTACCGGTATTACAAACCCTGAACTGTTGATCCGGCAAGCACAAGACCCGGAAGCTTTGTTCAATGCTTTCGTAAACACTGGTGGGCTTGAGAAAGACGCTACCACAGGGCAGTACATCGTAACCGACAATGCGGGGCCGGGCGGGTCGATAGCCGATGTGCTGGCAACTATCAAGAACTGGAGTGATGCCAAAGGCATGGACTTCAAGTTGGGCTATGCCGAAGCCAGCAAGATGCTGGAAGCTCGACGCCTTGATGCCATGCGGCAAGAGAATGTGGAGCGCAAGAAGAAAAAACAAGACCTATTCCCCATTCACAAGCTGGTACAAAAGGATGACCGGTCTCCCGAGGAACAGATTGATGCCGCCCTGCGCGGGCTGAAGGCTAACCCGGAGATTCAGAAGGTTGCTGACCTTATGGATCAGCAGCGGGCGTACATGATCGACAAGTTGGTTGACGTGGGGCGCATCTCGAAAGAGACATCGCAGGAGTGGAAAGACGCTGCCGGGTATGTGCCCTTTGACCGAGTGGAAGATTTCTTTGATAAGTATTCGCCAAAGCGCACAACGGGTCGCGGTCTGTCGCAACTAAGCTCTCTGCCGAAGTTTGTGGGTAGCACGCAGCGGGAAGTGGGCAACGTGTTCGACAACCACACCAAGCTGATGGGGTGGATGCTCAAGCAGACAATCAAGCAGGATGCAGCATCGACCACGCTTAATTTGCTGGCGGATATGGGCCAAGCTCGGCGCTTGTATGGCAACAAGACATCCGCAAACAACGCGGGGAATGTCGTCAGGACTTACAAAAAAGGGCAGGAAGAATACTTTGAAGTGCGGTCACACTGGGATGCGGTAGCGTTTACAGATGCACCGGAGCCGAAGCTGACCATCGTTAAGTTGTTCGCGCAGGTATCCAACATCTTGCGCAAGATTGTGACGGTGATGCCGCCGTTCGTGGCCAAGCAGGTGACAGACGATATTCAACGAGCGTTTGTGCAGTCTGGCGTAAGAAGCCCGTCGCGGTTGATTGTGCCGGCAGTTACGAACTTTCTGCGGATTGCCGGGCATGAAGTGGTGTTCGGCAAAGATCACGAGTTCACCAAAGACTTTGCCAAGAAGGGGTTGGTCGGGAACATCGACTACAACGCCAGTAACCCAGCAGAAACTATTCTGTTCAGCATGGGCTACTCCAAACGCGGTTGGCTCAGTGAGCTGCACCACCGGCTGGAATCGATTACGCGGGCGTCGGACTTGGCCATGCGTAAGGCGATCTACGACCGGACGATGGCGGAAGAAAACAAAAACGTGGGGCTTGCCACTGCTCGGGCTCGGGAGTTCATCAACTTCCGGCGTCGTGGCGCCAGCAAAACGATTGGTCTGGGCGTTGCCACTGTTCCATTCTTCAATGCTTACTTGCAGTCGAGCGATTTGTTGCTGCGTAGTATGGTTGGACGCGGCTCGAGCAACACGGAAAAGGCTGTGGCCAAGCGCTTGTTCTGGACACAGGCGGCCAAGATGACGGGCTTCGCGCTGATCTATGCTTTGGCTAACAGCGACGATGAGGAATACCAAGACCAAACATTGGATGAACGGTCCAACAACTGGATTATCGGCGGCAAGAAACTGCCGGTGCCGGGCGACATGGCTGCGTTGTTCAAAGTACCTGTGGAAGCGTTGGTGCAATACATGACCCGGCGCGGCACCGAGGAGGAGCAACTGACCAACGAAGTGGTGCGGCAGGTGTTGGGCTACGCGTTTGAGCAGTATGTGGGCCGGGTGACGCCAGTGCCGCAGGCGATTCGCCCTGTGATGGAAGCCTTTACAAACCACTCGTTGCTAACTGGGCGTCCGCTGGTAGGCACATATCAAAAGGGTCTGCCGGCTGAGTTTCAGACCACTAGCTCAACTAGTGAGCTAGCCAAGGCGATTGCCAAATATGCGTTTGACGATTTGGGACTTGAGCTTTCGCCGGTCATTATCGACAACACCGTACGGGGATACTTGGGTGGCGTCGTGCCGCTGATGAATATGCTGGTCGATCAGATGGTCAACCCGAACAAGACGGACAGGCCGCTGAGCAAGTATTGGTTCCTGAGCCAGTACCTTACACCGGAAGTGCCGACTGGACCGAAGGAAGAGTTCTACGATCTGGTCAACAAGGTGATGCCGGTCAAGCGTGCGCTTGCGCAACTGGAGAAAACAGACATCGACGCCGCGATGAAGTATTACGAGAAGAACGCGGACAAGCTGAAGATGGCGGAGCTGGTGAACAAAGCCTTGCAAGAGATCGAGCAGACTCGGGCGTACATTAAGTACCTTGAGAGTGCCAACGGCGCCAAGTCTATCCCGGACAGCGCTGAGCGCCTGAAGACGAAGCAGGATGTTGAGCGGTACGAGAACAAGAATCTGGAATGGGTGCAGGCTGCCAAGGCTCAGATTTTTGGGAAGAAGGAGTAACTACTCAAGCCGCCAGATACGGACGCCGTAGCGTCCGTATTCGCAGCGGTTAGCTACACCGAGTGAGATTTGCAGATGTTCTTCGGCAGGGGCCAGTAGTTCGGCCACCTGCTTATCTGTTGCTGTTGTCGGCAAGAAGAATGAACACCCCTTGCGCACGTCCTCCCAAGGGATGAAGTATTGCGCACCGAGGATGGTCAGAATCCTGATCTCATCAGGAAGTTTCAAGCGCATTGGCTACACCCACTGCATCGCTATCAAAACAATAACTGCGCACGGACGGCACGCTCATGCTGCCGATTGATCCTGCTGCGATCCGCTTGGCTATCGCCTTGCCGTCGTTCTTTATGATCTTCAGGCTCACCAGACCTTTGATTGTCTGCCGCACATCGACTTGATGCTCGACCAGATAGGAACGGAGCTCGTGTGCCGGTATCCATAGCTCTTTGCGGTCGGGCTCGTAGCGTAACTTCAGCGCATTGCGTGGTGCCTCAATCGGGGCTGAGGGCAGCCCGTTTTTGGGCGACTCGATGATGAGGGCGTTGGACAAGTTGTCGTTGATGTATCGGCCAAGGATTTCCGCTGCGAGGGAGTCACCGTGGCTGACGGACGCCTTGTTCGAAATCTTGACGCCTGCCAGCTCTTTGAGCATGTACTGATAGACCGGCGCGATCTCGATGTCGATCAGCCCTATCTGACGTGCGAAGTAGGCACCGGTGAAGGAGCATGCCAACGTGCCGGAGTGGAAGCGATCTGACTTGTCCAAGTTCAGCGTCTCATCGATCTTGCGCTGCATCTGGTGCAGTGTCTCAATGACCAGCGCTTTGTTCTTCAGGACGAAGCTGACGAAGATCGGCCCGGCAACGCCGTAGTTGCTAGCGAGCTTGCGGAAGATTTCATCCGCCTCAGTCTTGGAGATGTCGGCACTGCCTGCTACGTAGATGTCGATGAGTCGGGCTTGCTCACCACCAGACGTTGCCTTGATGCTGCTGATGGCATCGGAGAACACCGAGTTGCTGGAGGTGACGACGATGCTGCTCCACGTGGTGTTATTGTTCCGCAGCTTGTTAGCCTGCGAATCCATCCGGTGCCGAGCGCGGCCTCGCGTGACCGAGTAAATGAAATCGGACAGCTCCTCGGGTTTGGTATTGGTCATCTCATCGAATGACGGGCTGATGTTGTTCAGCATGCCGATGTGCTGGAACTTGGCCAAGTAGGTATCGTCTGAGGAGCCCAGCAGCTTGGCTGGATTACCGAAGATGGAGTCCTTGACCATCATGGCGGTGGTCTTGCCGGTGCCGGATTCGTTCGACACCAGATTGATAACCGCACCTTTCACATCGAAACCACCCAGCAGCGGCATAAGCACCGAGCCAAAGCCGCAGAACAACGTGAAGGCATGCGGCTCAAGCCCGCGCCGGTTGTAGAAGTTGGCGATTGATTTCCATTCTTCGAGACTGCCTGCTGGCTGGAAGGCCGGGGCTAACTGCCGTGTGCTGCTGGCAGGGGGTGCGAGCTTGGGGCCCGCGATGGTGTATTCGATCTCACCCACAACGAAACCTGATTCATCAGGAGTCCACCCCATCTGGCTGCGGGTCTTGCAGGCGCTGGCGTCTTTTTGAAGCTTACGAATTGCGGAAGCGAAGTAGGCCATGATGACATCCCATTGTTTGCTGTAGGCAACGACACCGTGCTTAACCAGTGTAGTTTGCAGTTTCTCCCGATTAAGAAGGGCTGTGGCAGGGGCGTAGAAAACACGCACGCCGTCGTGGGGTAGGTGCAGACAGACGCCCAGTAGTTCGCCCTCGCCGTCGCCGTGGTCGTCCGAATCGTAGAATCGGTTGGTGAGGTATAAGTCTTGAGGATAGACCTCGATGACTGTCTCCTCGCCGTCGGCGTCAGTCTTCTTGCAGTACACCCCGCCCGATGCGCCCCGATAGTAGGGGAACGGATAGACCGGGATATTGACCGTCACTTCCAGATGCGCGCCGTCTGCGTCCGGGATGGTGTGCTCGACCTTGTAGACCTCGGCACCGTCCTCGACCACAACAGGTGCAGCCGGAACCATGCGCCCCAGCATGATGGGGCTGGTGATCTTGTGCGTGCACCCCTTGCAGTTCTCAGGGTAGTTATCCCGAAACCACTGGCAGGTGTACGGCTTGCCGGTAACGCGCTGAGCTTTATCGATAGTCGCCCCGGGGGAATAATCCGGGTGCTCCTCAGACACGGTATGTATCGCAATATCGGCATCCACGCAGGTGGCAGCGACCGACAGCACAGCCCGCCACAGGGGCTCCACCACTGACGCTTGTTGCTCATAGGCATGCTTGACCTGCGCACAGCCAGCCCCACGCAGGCTCTTGTCGAGCAACAGCGAGAACTCACAGTCCGGCAGATCGCCACCGCTGCGCGCTAACGAGGCAGTGATGTCGTCCATACCCAGTGCTGCCGCAGGCACAAGCTCAGAGGCAGGGGCCGGGAACCACGAACGAAACACCGAGAACGGCGCAGGCTGGCCGAGGTGTACCAGCACCGCCAGCGGCTGATCTGGAGAGTTGTAGTTAACCGTGCCGGGCATGCGCATGACACGTGCAGCGTCACCCGTCACCTGCGGGTCGATCTTCAGACCGTGGGCGAAACAGAACGCCTTGAGCGCCCGTGCGACCGGCACCCACTCCGCAATCGGAACAGGCTCGGTGAATGCCCAGTATGCCTGCACCCCGCGCCCTGAGAACACGATTGTGGGCTTGGGCAGGCCAGTGTCTACGACAAACTTTTTAAGCGCCTTGCTGGCCTCGGATGGCGTCGCATACGGCACGCCGTCATGGCTATCGAGCTCAAGGAACAGGCACTTCATCTCAACTGCATTTGCGGCAGTGCGACCTGCCGCAGGGTCTGCGTACGTAGCCATTGCCACATACACATTCCAGAACTCTTTGTTCATCTCCTGAGCTGCTTGAGATGCTTCTTCTTTGGTACTGCAAAACCTATGTTGGACTGCTTTTTTATTTTTGCTGTTGATACGTGCAACACAATACGTACCAGCAGACGGCAGTATGGCGTCTAGGAAGGTGGTGCTCACGTAGCCTCACACGGGATTCGGTTAGCGGGGAAAAGGTGAGGCGGCGGCCCCGTGGTCCGCCTCGTCGCTACGGGATCAGCGCAGCCTAGCCTCGATACTGATTATGCCGACTCAAGTTGAGAAACCAAAATAAGAATCTGTTCTAAATGCTTGGTTCGAGGGGTTACTTTCCCACGAAACCACTGATAGATGATAGGCCGACTAACGCCTAGCTTTCGTGACACCTCCCAGACCGAGACGCCTCGGTCAATGCACACTTTGGCTAGGCGGATAGTCGGCAACGACGGGTCAGCCGCAGCCACTTGCTGTACTAGCGCTGTGCTATACCCGCGTGAATCACTCATCGTCGTCCGTGCTCCAGTCGCTCAGAATATCCGAAACATTCGGCTTATCTGTGGGTACGTCAGGAACAACTACTTTCTTGGTCCTTTTAACCGGTTCTACTACTTCTTCGATAGAACTCTCTACTTTTGCCACCTCAACTGCTGCTGGGCTCTGCGTGAACGCGACGGGCAGTGCCGGGGTCTTGTCAGCTTTGACCGCAAACTTGAACTCGATTGCTCGGCGGGCTTCCTCAGAAACACCTGAAGCTTTCGACAACTCCCACTCTTCGCGAGTCAGCGGACGCACGGCCTTGAAGCGCAGCACCGGCACAGCCTCGGCAGTATCGAAACGCATCTCAGTCACCACGCCGCTGATCGGCACACCGTGACCGGACAGGAAGTTGGCATAGGCTTGCAGGCTCATCTTGCCATCAACCGGCTTGCCGAAGATAGACTTGGCTGGCAGTTGCAGGCGATAGACGTCACCACCGATGTCGTTCTCAAGGGACACAGCCAAGCGACGGCTGAAGCGGCAGGCGCGGGTCTTGCCGTCGCCGGAGCCTTCGATGTTCTGCGGGCAGTTGGCGCAATTATCAAACTGACGCTGCTCGGCAGGCACTTCTTCGTTGGGTTTAACACCATCGGCAGACCAGCAAGTCGGACCCACGTCTTTGCCTTCTTCGTATTTGCCGATGAAGAACGTACGGGAATTAGTCTTGGCAGCGGCCACGATCACGACATTCATGGCACGGTCTTCGTTGCGGGCAATCTCCTCGCCACCGGACACCATGCGCCACACGCCGCCTTTGATGGAGATGGTTTTGGAGTTGCTTTGCCCCGCCAGTGACTTGGTGATGTCGTCTTCGTTGCGCAGGTAGTCAGGCAGGGATACGCCGGAATTGAATAGAGTCAGATTGCTCATGGTTGTTCCTTTTGGTTAATTGGGTATAGGCGTCACTTTGCCCGACGTACAGTGATGCTGTACTTCGAGTCAACGTTCAAGCCGACTGGCAGCTTATCAGGGTTTGCTTCCATGAATTCCTTAAAATTTCCTTGGTGGATTCGTCGTTCGAGAATCTGCGGCACATCGTTTTCCTTGATGAATCCATACATGTTGTCCCAATCGTTTGTCCAATAGCGCGTCTTGATCGTCTTGGAGAAAGACCCGTACGTGGTCTTGCCGCCGTCTTGTCCTGTGGCTTTGCAGATTTCCAAAAGTTCCTGTTCAATCGTTTCCATCTGTGCGGTCAGTTCGGATAGCTTCGTCTCGTGCTCTCGTACCATCAATTCCTTAGCGTCTCGCATCTTCAAATAAACTTGTACTAATTTCGCAGCGTCCATCGTGGTCTCCTTGGTATTAACACAGTTAACTTATCTCCTGTTTATACAGGTCAACTAGCGATTGATGCAAGTCGATTTTGTTCTGAAGCATGGCGTACATTCGTTTCTCGACGGGGCTGCCTTGCAGGTGCGTGACCGTGACGTTGCGTGTCTGGCCTTGGCGGTGCGCTCGAGCGTTGGCTTGCAGGTACATCTCGGTGGAAGACACCGGCCCCCACCACACCACCTGATCGGCGCGGGTAAGCGTGATGCCATGCGCTGTGGCCTGCGGCACCAGCAGCAACACCTGCGGGCTGTCTTGGGTCTGGAAGCGTTTGATAATATCCGCCCGAGCGCCTGCGGCTACGCCGCCGTGGATAGTGTCTACGGTGAAGGCGGTAAGCTCGTCGCGCAGCATGTCGATCACGTGCCGGAATGGCACGAACACCAACACCTTGCGGTCGGTTTGCTCGATGATGCTGACCAGCTCCGCCAGACGGTTCTTGATGTCAAACTGAATGACTTCTTTGGAGTCGGTATACGCGCACCCAGCCGAGATTTGCAGGAGCTTGTTGAGCATGCCAGCGGCATTAGCCGCCGTGATCTCTTCTCCGGCAGCCCGAGTAATCATCTCTTGCTTGATGGCGTTGTAGTATTTCTGTTGCTGCGGTGTAAGGGGCACTTCCCGGGTCGCATAGAGCAGATCGGGCAGGTCCAAGCACTCTTCTTTCGTGAACCGAATAGCCGGCTGTAGCGCGTCATGCACAATAGTCTGAGAGTCATTACGTGGCACCCATTTGTATTGCGTGATCTTGGTCATGACTTTATCGCGCCATGCCCCAAAGAATCGAGGTACGTTGTCAGGATTGACCAACTTAGCTAGCCCGTACGCGTCGAGCGGCGACTGAGAGGCCGGTGTGCCGGTCATCATCCACAGCCGAGTATCGGCGCGAATGAGCGAGGCGAGCGCCTTCCAGCGGTCAGTCGATACGCTTTTTACTGCATTGGCTTCGTCGACAATGATAAGATCGAATTCTCCTGCCGCGAGTGCCGGAGTGACTACCTTTACGCCGTCGAAATTGATAATGACGACTTCGTAGTTCCCCGCGATTACGGCCTCGCGTTTTCTTCTGTCCCCTGTGGCAATCGCCACTGTCCTGTGCATCACCGTACGGAACAAGTCCGCCCGCCACGCGGTGTCCATGATCGACACCGGGCAGATCACCAGCACGCGCTTCACGCGGCCTTTGTTCATGAGATAGTCCGCTGCCCATGCGGCAGCGCTAGTCTTGCCTGTGCCGGGCTCGTTAAAGCAAAAACACCGTGGGTGTGTGGCCAGAAACGCAGCCGTGGTGCGCTGATGCTCGAACGGCGTGTAGACGCCGGGCCAATCGTAAGTACCCAGTATGGGATGCGGCGGCGCTTTGATCTTGAGGTTGCGCAGAATCTGCACCTCGTCCGGGCCCCAGTTGACGAGTATCTTTGCCAACGCGCCATTGCGCTCGATGATGTGCGACTTCGGAATCAGGGCTTTAATCTGATCTGCTTTGCGCGTGACAAAGAGCAGTGCGCGGTTCTCCACGATCTGCATGCAACTTCCCTAACTGTAAGCCTGCGTTATTTGACTTTGTTCGTACTGGTACGCGCAAAGCTTCTGTTCTTCGACTTGGGCACAGCCCGTAGATTGCTTAGTTTGCTGGTGCCGCCTTTGCTCAAAGGCTTCACGTGGTCAATGTCCATGCTGGCAGGCACAGGGCCGTTCGCTTTTACATACGCACGGCGAGCTTTATGGCGCTCGGATTGCTTCTTCAACTGCTCCGGGGTGCCCTGATACAACTCGTATTCACGCTTGTAATTACGTGGTTTTGCGGCCATGACAGCTCCAAGGAAGAGTGCGCCCCGTCTTTCCGGAGTGTCCGTTGTATCAGCAGGGGAGATTCCTAGGGAGGAACCTGCCTACAACTGCCACGGTTTTATCCCACCGTTGGCTAGGGTCCAGAGCCCTACCGATGCTCGCATGCCTCGTTGCTTACCGGACAGAAGCGACACAATGGGGAGGGCTTCGCCCCCCACGCACCGTGTTCCACTGCTGACTCGATCATACTAGCGCGTCCCGCCCACTTTGACCAGATGTTCGGGAGGTCAGCTCGCGTATATTCTGACTTAACTACTTTCGCGGCCACCACAAACAACAAGATGCCGGACACGGTTTGCACTTCTGGGTAGTGCGCCATGACCATTGCCGCCATCAGCTCTAGCTGGTCGGGGTCTGCAAAGCGCGCAGACTTCCCGGTTTTGTAGTCCGCTACTCGGGCTTTGGTCTTGTTGATCGCCAAGAAGTCGGGCACGCCTCGGAACCATACAGCCTTATCGAAAAAGTCACACGGTGTGAAATCGGCACGGATGGCCATCTTTTGTTCGCACAGCACGTCGCCTTTAACTTTCTTCAGCGGCGCTACGAACAGCTCAAACATCTTGAACTGCGCGGGCAACGGCGTGTCGTCCCGGATGTAGTCTTCGAATGCTTTATGCACAGCGGTGCCGTATAGCGTGGCCTCGGTGTCTTGTGACTTGAACTTCTTGAGAATGCGGACTTCGTGGTACCGACGCGGGCACCCCTCAAAATCTTTAACGGATGAGTATGAGTGCGCGAGTGCCATTGTGGGTTCCTTAGTATGGAACCCAGTTTACCCTAACAATCACCGTATGATTCACCCATTCCTGCCTCGCACGACAGAGGCAAACCGACCGCCCATTTCGGGTTCCATGACATGCACTCGACGACGTACGCCATCGCGGTTTCCGCCTCGTCTTGAGGTGCGATACAGGCCACGGAATCGTGCACCGTGAGCACGGTGGGGTAGCGCTTGCGGATGCGCAGCATCTGCTCGGCCACCACGCAGCGGGCGATAGCCTGACAAAAATTCTCCACGCAGAGGCCCCCGTATACGCGGGTGGGCAAACCCTTGGTGGTGTAGCGCCACTCGGGTTTGTTGTCTTCGTTGTATTCGCGGCGCAAGCCGGGATACTGGATGTGCAGGCCACTAGGCAGGGTGAGCCCCTTGCCGGGTTCTACGCGTACCAGCTCAGGCACGTCGATGACCATCTCCTGACCGCTGGCCAAAGCTTGAATAGCGCGGTTGGCGGAGTCCCAGAGATAGGGAATACAGTCGTAGGTATTGCGGTAGGAGTTGATGATGCGCTTGGCCTCAGCCTCAGTCACCTCGACACCGGCCATGGACTTGAGGAACAACTTGAGCTTGCCGTGGCCGACGCCGTAGCCTGCCCCGAGCACCACGACCTTGCCTACCTGTCGCTGGGTTTTATCGATCTGATCCGGGGCCACGTTGTAGATGTGGCTGGCCATGATTTTGTAGACGTCCTGCTTGTCCCGGAAAGCTTGCACGAGGTCATGCTGACCCGCCAGCCATGCTAGGCACCGGGCTTCGATCTGTGCGGAGTCGCAGTCGATCACGACATGACCCGGAGGCGCCTTGATAGCACGCTTGAGTGCCTTGGCATACGGCCCGCGAGATGGAAGGTTCTGGAGGTTCACCGAGTCTTGGCCTGACCAGCGCCCGGAGTGGGCGCCGTAGTAGCGCAGGGGCACAGGGAACGCACCGCGCCCAGCCATGCCGATGAACCGCTCCGTGCGGGTCTCCTCGAGCGTGGTCTTGTTGCCAAGGCGCGCAGCGACGAGTGCCTGCACCCGTACGTCGGGATGCTCGGCCAATTCCTTAAAGGCTTCGTCGGTCTTGGCGAAGGCATACGCAAGCTTGCCTGTGGCCGGGCTGACCTTCATGGGGGGCTCAACGTCGAGGCGTTCGAGTTGCTGAGCGAACTTGGGGTTAGACATGAGAAGCGTCTTGATGCCATCGGTGCCGCTGTCGAGCAGCACCTTCACCGCCTCGGGGTCGGAGTAGTCCCCGATGAGTGTATCCCGTACGTCCTCAAGCAACTGCTGCTTGTAGTCTTTAACTGCGACGAGGTGGGAGACAAGCAGGTCTTTGTCCAGCACCAGCCGAGGCTCGATAAACATGCGCAGCGTGGCGTCGATGAGACGCAGCTCCTGCTTGGGGAAGCCCATGCTGAGGTAGTTGTGGAACAGGCTGTAGGTAAGCTCGACGTCGTTGACGCAGTAGGCACCGTAGCGAGCGAGCTCGTCAGCGGAGAAGTCTACATAGCGCTTGCCCAGCGCGTTGAGGACTTCGGTGCCCTTAACACCTACGCCGAGGCGAGTGGCTTGAGCGGACAGGCTGTGTGATTTGTCGTGGGGATAGAGGGCGCGGGACATGCCGAGCGTGTCTGCCCATGCCAGCGGAGAAACGTCATAGTGCCATGCCAGTATGGCACCATCGAACGCCGTGTTCTGGCACACAACCATCTTATCCGACCAGTCTATGCTGGCAAGGGCAGCAGCTACTTCTGGTTGTGGATACTACTGCGTCGGCGCATCGCCAATCTTGATTGCTATACCGATTGTCTCGAATCTTGGATCACGTACGTACTGTTCTGTTGTTATCTTGCTTAGGCTGTAATCGCGGTCGTAGAAAGTTTCTAGGTCAAGTACGAGTGGTATCATGGTCGGGTCTAATCGTTAGACTTGCTGGCGTA
>RPOS01000004.1 GCA_003820635.1 Verrucomicrobiaceae bacterium
CCCTTGTGCTTGTGCTGAGTTTCGCAAACTCAAAGCCCACGACCCTACCTAAGTTAACTCAGAAAAATATATCGCGCCCACTACGCCGCTTAAGTTTACTTAGTAACGAGCCTAAGTTAACTCAGAAAAATATAGGGCGTGTCCGAAAAAGCTAAGTTAACTCAGATAACGCCCCCCTAAGTAAACTTAAGCTCCTTCATAAAAATATATTTCGCCCACGACTAAGCCTAACTTAACTCAGTTAACCCATACGGGCTTGCGCTTACGTAGAACCGTGCTATATTCGAGCCTCACCCTAGTGCGGGTTGCCTATGTATACGCCAGTCGTAGATACTGACATTGAATTTTCCGATTACCAGCCAACGTTCGAGACGTTGCAAGCTCGCGTCGATACTGCCTTTGCAGCACTGGCAGAACTAGAGACTAATGTGCTGGTGTCGGACGAAGACATGACCACAGCGCGGTCTGTGTTTATGGGTACGCAGAACGCCACAGACCTTGACCTCTCAAGCCCGGGGACGGTGGTGCACCTGAAGGCAATCCTTTCAGAATACGATACCAAAGTCGTAGAGTCTGCCGTCCAGCTACGTACGTACATCACAAACAAGTTGTTGCTGGAGAGTGCCCACTCCGACCCACGCATTCGGATTAAGGCCCTTGAGTTGCTGGGCAAGATCAGCGACGTTGGGTTGTTCACGGAAAAAGCCGAGATCACGCTACGCCATCGCCCAACCGAAGAGCTGGAGCAGATGTTGCGCGAGCGCCTGTCCAAGGTAATTGAAGGCGAGCACATGACGATGCCATCGTCTCCGACTCATCGCAATGAGACTATTGACGACGTGTTTGCCACCCCCGCACAATGAACCTCCAGCACATGCCGGACGCGGAGAAAGCTGACCTGCTGGCGTTGCTGGACGAGCTGGAGTCGCGCAAGCGCGTATCCATCTGCCAGAACGACTTCCTTGCGTTTATTGCAGCCCTCGATGCCACCTATAAGTTTGGCACGCACCTCAAGCGGCTCGGTGCGTTGCTGACAGAAGTCGAGCAGGGGTATAAGGATCGGATTGCTGTCAGCATGGCCCCGCGTATGGGCAAGAGCCAGATGATCTCCATCTATTACCCGGCATGGTATTTGGGTAAGAACCCCACGCACAAGGTCATTGTTGCCTCACACACTGCCGAATTGGCGGTGGATATGGCCCGTAAAGTGCGGAATTTGATGCAGACTGCCGAGTATCGGAGGATTTTCCCCGATACGACTATTGCATCCGACGCGAAAGCTGCCGGTAAGTGGAATACCAGCCAAGGCGGTGAGTATTTTGCCATTGGTACGGGGGGTGCGCTGGCAGGGCGAGGTGCCGATCTGATCGTTGCCGACGATCCGCTGTCGGAACAGGACATTAAAGCGGGTAATTTCGACTCTTTAGACGCGCTATACGAGTGGTTTTCTGCCGGTTTACGCACGCGACTCATGCCGGGCGGCAAGATATGTATATTACATACCCGCTGGCACCAGCGAGACCTCATTGGACGCTTGATTAAGGATTCCGCGACTAACCCGGACGGCGACCAGTACGAGATTTTTGAGTTTCCTGCCATTCTCAATGAGGAATCGACCGACCCGGACAACCCGCCGAAGTCACTTTGGCCGGAACAGTGGTCGCTTGAGTCGTTGCTGCGCACAAAAGCGTCGATGTCGCACATTCTGTGGCAGTGGAATGCGCAGTACATGCAGAATCCGACGGCTTCGGAGTCTGCCATCATCAAGCGGGAGTGGATCAAGTGGTGGCCGCACGAAGACCCGCCTAAAGTCGACTTTATTGTGCAGGCATACGACACGGCGCTCACTACCAAGACCCGGTCGGACTATAGCGTGTGCCAGACTTGGGGCGTTTTCTTCCATGAGGAAGACAATTCCACTAATGTCATCTTGCTGAACCAAGTGAAAGGCAAGTGGGAGTTCCCTGAGCTCAAGCAAATGGCCCTCGACCAGTACCAAGAGTGGGAGCCAGACTCCGTGATTGTCGAAGCCAAGGCCAGCGGCCAGCCGCTGATCGACGAGATGCGTCGCAGCGGTATCTTTGTGCAGGACTACAGCCCGGGCAAGGGCCAAGACAAGATCGCACGGCTCAACGCCGTGGCAGACATGTTTGCCAGCGGCCATGTATGGTTCCCGGAGACTCACTGGGCGCAAGCCACCGTAGAAGAGATTGTATCGTTCCCCGCCGCCGAGCATGACGACGCGGTCGACGCCTGTACCTTGGCCTTAGCACGTGTGCGTAAGGGCGGGTTGCTGTCCTTGCGGACTGATAACGAGGACAATGAACCAGTCTTTTTCCGCCGCAAAGGCGGCTACTACTGACCCAATTAAGGACCGACCCAATGGCAACAAACGTTGATAAGGCGCTGACCTCCGCCAACCCGCTGCTCGACAACGAGCCGTTCCAGCTTGAGCTCGACCTCGACCTCGACGACTCTCCCTCGACACAGACCCAGCTCGACGATGGGTCGATTGAGATTACGCTTGGCGAATCCACTTCTCCTACCGACACCGACGAAGACATTTCATTTGATGCCAACTTGGCTGACTACCTCGATGAGTCCGTCCTTGCCACACTGGCCTCAGACCTGATCGACGAAGTCGAGACCGACATTCAATCCAGAAAAGACTGGGTTGAGACGTATGTCAAAGGTATGGAAGTGCTGGGCTTGAAGTATGAAGAGCGGATGGAGCCTTGGGAAGACGCCTGTGGTGTGTACAGTGCCGTCTTGTCGGAAGCTGCCATTCGGTTCCAAGCTGAGACTATGCAGGAGACATTCCCTGCCGCTGGCCCCGTGAAGACGCTGATCCTCGGAGAATCCACGCCGGAGAAAGAGAAAGCGGCGGAGCGTGTGCGGGACGACATGAACTACCAGATCACGGAAGTGATGAGCGAGTATCGGACGGAGCACGAGCGGGCTCTGTTTAATCTGGCGCTGGCGGGTAGCGTGTTCAAGAAGGTCTACTTTGACCCTAACCTTGACCGGCAAGTTAGCATCACCGTGCCGGCTGAAGACATTATTGTGCCGTGGGGTGCCACCGATCTAAACACCGCTGAGCGTGTGACGCACATCCTGCGCAAAACCAAGCTGGAGATGCAGAAGTTGCAGGCATCCGAGTTTTATCGGGACGTGGACTTGGGCGAAGCGCGGTCGTATCACACCGACCTCGAGAAGAAGAAGGCTGAGGACTCGGGCTTTACGATCACTGATGACAATCGGTATTCGCTGTTTGAGTGCCACGCAGACCTCGTCATTCCCGGGTTCGACGCAGCAGAAGACGAAGACAATCTCTCACCCTTGCCGTCCCCGTACGTTGTAACGCTCGACCGTGGGTCACAGACTATTCTCTCTATCCGTCGTAACTGGGAGCCGCACCTGCCGTCGCCAGCACACCCCACGGGGACTGCGACACAACGGCCCACACCGACACCGCTCAAGCGCCAGCACTTCGTACACTACCCGTACATTATTGGGTTTGGGTTTTATGGCCTTGGGCTGATCCACATCATCGGCGGCTACGCACGCGCAGGCACCTCACTCATCCGTCAGCTGGTGGACGCGGGCACGCTGAATAACTTGCCGGGTGGCCTCAAGGCCCGTGGCATGCGTATCAAGGGCGACGACACGCCCATCGCACCCGGAGAATTCCGGGACGTGGACATCCCCTCGGGGGCCATCCGCGACAACATCATGCCGCTGCCGTACAAGGAGCCGTCTCAAGTTCTGCTCGCCCTGCTGAACCAGATCACAGAAGAAGGCCGACGTTTAGGGGCTATCAGCGATCTTAATGTTAGCGATATGAGCGCGAACGCGCCCGTGGGCACCACGCTGGCTATTCTGGAGCGCACTCTCAAGCCGATGGCTGCGGTGCAGGCGCGTGTGCACTACGCCATGAAGCAGGAGTTCAAGCTGCTGAAGGCACTCATCGCTGAGTATGCGCCCAGCCAGTATGACTACAAGCCCAGCCACGCTAACCGTAAGGCACGGCGCGAGGACTACGCGACGACTGAGGTGATCCCGGTCAGCGACCCGAACAGCTCGACAATGGCCCAGCGGGTTGTGCAGTATCAAGCGATTATGCAGATGGCGCAGGCTGCGCCTCAGATTTATGACCTGCCGTACCTGCACAGACAGATGATCGAGGTGTTGGGCGTAAAGAACGCCGACAAGATTCTGCCGATGCCCGAGGACCAGACGCCACGCGATCCGATTTCCGAGAACATGGCAGTGATGATCGGCAAGCCGGTCAAAGCGTTTATCTACCAAGATCACGATGCGCATATCTCCGCGCACATGACGTTTCTGCAAGACCCGATGATTGCCGCAACACTCGGCCAGAATCCGATGGCTCAGCAGATGCAGGCCGCTCTAATGGCGCACGTTGCCGAGCACTTGGGGTACAGCTATCGCAAGCAGATCGAGGAACAGCTTGGCGTGCCTCTGCCGCCCCCGGACAAGCCCCTGCCGGAGGAGTTTGAGGTGCAGTTGTCGCGCCTCGTGGCCGATGCGTCCAAGCAGCTGGTGCAGATGCACCAGAGTCAGGCCGCCCAGCAGCAGGCTCAGCAGCAAGCTCAGGACCCGCTGTTGCAGATTCAGCAGCAGGAGTTGCAGGTCAAGCAGCAAGACATCCAGCGTAAGGCCCAGAAGGATGCGCTCGATGCCAAGCAGGCTGACCGTCGCCTGTCTCTTGAGGAACAGCGCCTGTTGCTCGACGCGCAGAAGAGTGGCGCGCAGCTCCAAGCACAAGACAAGCAGAATGCAGATCGTTTGAAGATGGACCTGATGAAGACCGTAGTGCAGCAGCAACGAAAACCCAAGGAGAAATAATTGGCGAAGACAGTGTTTGAAGCCCTCCGGAGCAATCTGGAGGGGGAGAGTGTGCGGATAAGTAATCACCTCGCTGAAGGCAAGGCGGGGGATTACGCAACGTATAAAGAGCTGTGTGGGGTCGTCCGAGGGCTGACCCACGCAGTAGCAGCGATTACAGACCTTGAGCAGAACTACTTGGAACGAGATGATGACTGAGCCCGTATTCACTGAAGAAGAGATCGAGAAGCAACTGCCGAAACCCGTCGGTTACATGCTGCTGATCGCCCTGCCTGTGGTCGACGAGACGTATGAATCGGGCATTGTTAAAGATGCCAAGACTGTGCACTACGAGAAGGTGCTGTCGACCATCGGGCTGGTGCTGGACATGGGCTCGCAGGCATACAAAGACCCTGAGCGGTTCCCGCATGGGCCGTGGTGTTCCGCCGGTGAGTACGTGATGTTCCGCAGCAACAGCGGCACGCGGTTTACCTTCCGAGGGGTGGAGTATCGCCTCATGTCTGACGACAGCATCGAGGCTGTTGTTGCTGATCCCCGTGGCATTAGCCGCCCTTAAGGAGGGTATATGGAAAAGTTTGAATTTGAGTTTCCCGATCCCGACAAGGAAGAGGCCAAGGCTAAAGCCCCCGCCGCTGAAGCCGACGACAATGAGTTCGAAGTTGAGGTAGTCGACGATACGCCGGCGAAAGATCGCGGGCGCAAGCCTGCTGAGCCGCCGACAGACGTGACTGAGGATGAGCTGGAAGGCTATTCGGACAAGGTCAAGAAGCGTATTCAGCACTTCACGCGGGGCTATCACGACGAGCGTCGGGCGAAAGAATCCGCCTTGCGTGAGCGCGAGGAAGCACTGAAGCTGGCGCAGTCGATCATTGAAGAGAATAAAAAGCTCAAAAGTACCGTTAATCAGAATCAGGAAGCACTCCTCGAACAAGCTAAACGCTCCGCTGATGTTGAATTGGCCCAAGCCAAGGCTCAGTTTCGTGCGGCCTACGAAGAAGGCGACCCAGATAAGGTAACAACAGCCCAAGAAAACATGACATCCGCCAAGCTGAAAGCGGATCGAGTGGCTAACTTTAGGCTGCCGACTTTACAAGAGGAAGAATCTCCTGTAGAAATTAAAAATAACGCTCCGGCACAGCCGCAAGCTCCGTTAGATTCCCGAGTCGCTGCATGGGCACAAGATAATCCGTGGTTCGGGTCTGACGATGAGATGACGAGTTTTGCGTTGGGGCTGCACAACAAGCTGTACAAGCAAGGTGTCGACCTTCAATCCGACGAATACTACGACGCTATCAACCGTCGTATGCGCCAAGTGTTCCCCGATCAGTTCGAGGAATCTGAACCAGACGAGAAACCACGCCGTAAACCGGTAGTGGCTCCTGCGACCCGCACTGCCGCACCCCGAAAAATCGTACTGACAACATCGCAACAGGCTATTGCCAAACGGCTTGGTCTAACTTTGGAGCAGTACGCTCGACAGGTTGCTGAAGACATGAGGAAACAAAATGGCTGAGAACAGAACTTCACGTGATGCGGCAATTCGTAAACGCCGCTGGGCACCCGCTTCCTTGCTGCCTGATCCTACCCCTGAACAGGGCTATGTATTTCGCTGGGTACGTATGTCCACGATGAACCAAGCTGATCCCATGAATGTTTCCGCAAAACTTCGTGAAGGTTGGGAACCGGTTAAGGCGTCGGCTCACCCCGAGATTCAGCTGGCTGCTATCGAAAATGATAAGCACCGCGACAATATCGTGATTGGTGGTTTGATGCTCTGCAAAATCCCCACTGAGATGGCTGAAGACCGTGATGCGTACTATCGCACGCAAGCGGAAAATCAGATGCACGCAGTTGATAACACTTTTATGCGCGAGAATGATCCTCGGATGCCTCTGTTCGCAGAGAAAAAATCCAAGGTCACTTTCGGTAACGGAACCTAATAGGAGCTACACATGGCGTCTACGCTTTCTCCTTATGGCCTGCGTCCGATCCAGTTGGTCGGCGGTCAGGTCTTCGCGGGTCAATTCCGCGAATACAAATTCTCGGTTAACACAGCCGCCGCGATCT
Organism: Verrucomicrobiaceae bacterium; assembly: GCA_003820635.1. Next base: position 6,937 of record RPOS01000004.1, read on the forward strand.
TCGCTGGCGATGTGATCGCTCTTGCTAGCACTGGCGAACCGGCTTCCATCACTACAACTCCAGTTGGTATCAAGATTCCGGCTACGTCTGCTGACGCAACTGCCGGTATCGTTGGTGTGTGCGTTGGCGTTCGCTACGTTACCCCCAATCTGAACCAGCAACAGTTTGCCCAGTACCTGCCCGCCAACGCGGTCACTGCTGGCTACACTGACATTTTTGTTCGCGTGGTTGATGATCCTGATGCACTGTTCCAGATTCAAGGCACAGCCGCTCTGGGCACATTCAACAGCGGCACAAACGGCTCCGGCTGGTCTGGCGCTATCGGCAAGAATGCCGCCCTTGGTTTTGTCACTGCGGGCAACACCCGTACAGGCAATTCCGGCGTCAACCTGATTGTCGGCTCCAACGGTGCCGGTCTGGTGACTACTGCTGCTACCGCAATGCGCGTTGTTGATGTTGTGCGCGGCACTGAATCTGATTTGTACCCCGAGTTTGTGGTCAAGTTCAATCAGGGCGTGCACTCTTACTACAACTCGCTCGGCGTCTAAGGAGACTGAAGCATGGCTATTTCACGTTCACAGCTACTCAAAGAACTTCTCCCGGGCCTGAATGCGTTGTTCGGTCTGGAGTACAAGCGCTACGGCGAAGAGCACAAGGAAATCTACGAAATCGAGACTTCCGAGCGTTCGTTTGAAGAAGAAACCAAGCTGTCTGGTTTCGGTCAAGCGCCGGTCAAAAACGAAGGTTCCGCAATTGTGTACGACAACGCCCAAGAAGCTTGGACGGCGCGCTACACACACGAAACCATCGCCCTTGGTTTCTCGATCACTGAAGAAGCGATTGAAGATAACTTGTACGACAGCCTGTCTGCTCGTTATACCAAGGCGCTGGCCCGTGGTATGGCCTACACCAAGCAAGTCAAAGCCGCTTCGATTCTGAACAACGGCTTTGCTGGTGGCCCGACCTACGGCGACGGCAAGACTCTGTTCGCTACAGACCACCCGCTGGTCAATGGCGCAACAAACAGCAACCGCCCGTCTACTGGCGCTGACTTGAATGAGACTTCGCTTGAAGCCGCTGTCATTCAGATCGCTGCTTGGACAGACGAGCGTGGCCTGCTGATCGCTGCCAAGCCCCGTAAGTTGGTTGTTCCGCCCGCACTGATGTTCGTTGCAACTCGCCTGCTCGAAACAGAGCTGCGTGTCGGCACCACTGACAACGACATCAACGCGCTGAAGAACAACGGCTCGATCCCCGAAGGTTACGCGGTCAATCACTTCTTGACCGACATCAACGGCTGGTTCCTGCTGACCGACGTGCCTAACGGCATGAAGCATTTCGTCCGTACTCCGATGCAGACCGGAATGGATGGAGACTTCGAAACGGGCAACACCCGTTACAAGGCCCGCGAACGCTATTCCTTTGGGGTCAGCGATCCTCTGGGTGTGTTTGGTTCGCCCGGCGCGAGCTGATAAGTAGTTGATTTGTAGCAAAAAAGGGGCTTCGGCCCCTTTTTTGTTGTCCAGCTTGTTTTCTCACAAAGACTTTGGTACAGTTAATTAGGATTACCTGTAACTAAATCTAAAGGAGCGAATATGGACACAAAAGACCTGCCAAAAACTCGCGCTGAAGCGAAAGCAACTGGGGCCAAGTACTACTTTACTGGCGAGCCGTGCAAGCACGGGCACATCGCGCCCCGCAAAACCAAAGGCGCCTGTGTTGAATGTTTACGAGACGAGTGGAAACGTGGGGCAGTAACTCGGGCAGATTACTTTGCTGCCTACAACCGCAATGACGTAGTAAAAGAGCAAAAACATGATTGGTATTTGGCAAATCGCGAGCAAGTAATCGCCCGCGCAAAATTGCAAACCAAAGATCAAAAACGGGCCTATCAAACAGCATGGAAAGAACGAAATCTTGTTTGGGTTCGGGCAGACACTAAAGCGCGGCGTCGCAAGCACAGGCAAGCCACTCCACCGTGGATCACGCGCAAACAAAAATCTGAAATGCGAGCGCTGTATCAGATTGCTATCACAATGACCAAAACGACTGGGGAAGCGTACGTAGTTGACCATATCTACCCCTTGCGATCAGACACCGTGTGCGGGCTGCATGTGCCGTGGAACCTGCGAGTTATTACTCGCGCAGAGAACTTGCGCAAGTCAAACTTGTTGCCGGATGACTCCGCAGCGTTGGCGTTTCCAAACGCCCTTGACCCCCCACTACCTACGTGCTAAAACGTATGTATTCCGGGGCTTACCCCGGTATGCGCGACGTCCCCGGACGATGACATGCAAACGCCCATACCGAACTCGCATGTGAGGACAATATGAGCTTTTCTACTTTCTCCGGTCCCGTACGCTCGGGCACTGTGCGCGAAGGCGCTGGCCGCAACACTGGCTTGGTTGTGCTTACCCAAGCTTATGATTCTGGCGATCTGACGGGTACTACTACCGGCACGCTCGACATCAACTCGGGCATCATCCTGCCGCAAGGCGCGCAAATCATCAACATCGTGATTGACCAAGTGGTTGCTTCGACCACAGGCACAACTACGGTTTCGGTGGGCAATGCTTCCGGTGGCGCACAACTCTCCGCTGCTGTAGCCACAACCGCTGGCGGTCGTTTCACAGGCACCACGACAGCCGCTACTCAGCTGGCATGGCAGACCTCCACCACCGCCGATACAACCGTGTGGATTCGGAACGTCACCGGCACAGCTACACTGGGCTCGGGTCGTTTCATTGTCACCGTGAACTACGCGCAGCGTGCGCCTAACGGCACTGCTAACCCTGTTAGCGCTTAATTAGGAGCGCATCATGGGGATGCAGACTGACGTAAAATCCGCGCACGTGGAAGCTACCGGATCAATGGTGTCGGGCCGAACTCGGCTAAAAGGCTATCAATGTCTTTCAGGCGGAACGGCTGGCGATATTATTTTTACCGATGGCAATGGCGGAGCGGAACTACTGCGTTTCAACATACCGGCCAACACCAACAATCCCTTTGCCAATTTAATTCCGGGCGAAGGCATTTTGGCAGAAACGGGTATTTATGTGACGTTGCCAACCGCCGCAAAAGTAACGGTGTTTTATGGCTAAGAAGGCTGTGTCATTGGCGGTAGGGCGAGGAGAAAAGCTCCCGGTATCTCAGGGAGCGGGCCTTACTGCCAAGGGGCGTGCGCGGTACAACGCGGCTACAGGGTCAAATCTGAAAGCGCCTGCGCCTAGCCCCAAGACCAAAGCTGATGCAGGGCGTAAGAAGTCATTTTGCGCTCGCATGAGCGGGATGCCCGGCCCGATGAAAGATGAGAAAGGGCGGCCAACACGCAAGGCTGCTAGTCTTAAACGGTGGGGCTGTAAATGAGCGAAGCTACAAGCGAGACTGTAAAGCATGCCGTGGATGCCTTATCAATCGTTACGGTCGTTGGGACACTGGCAGACATGTTGCCTTCCATCGCAGCGGTATTCACAATCGTGTGGACAGTAATTCGCATCTACGAGACGGATACTGTTCAAGGCTGGTTTGGCAAAAAGGGAAGCGGCGATGCCGAGTAGTTCCAAGAAGCAGGCGGACTTCATGCGCGCTGTCGCGCATAGCCCCAAGTTTGCCAAGAAGGTCGGCGTTCCTGTATCAGTAGGTAAAGATTTCTCTGCGGCTGACAAAGGCCGTCAATTCAAAGAGGGTGGCGACATGGCTAAAGAATCTAAAGCGATGGTTAAGAAAGAAATGGCGTTCATGAAGGCTAAAGGCGCTCCTAAAGCGATGGTCAAGCACGAAAAGGCCGAAGCCAAAGGCATGAAGAGCGGCGGCGCGTGCTACGCCAAGGGTGGTGGCATTGAGTCCAAGGGTAAGACCAAGGGCAAAGTCATTAAGATGGCCGCTGGCGGTAAGTGCAAATAAGGATCAATCATGGCTCGTGACGTTTACACCGCAGATATGGGTATGCCCCCGTCCCCGGACGAAGGCGCTCCTGCTAAAAAGCCTGAAACGAAAAAGCCCGTACGTCGTCCGATGCCGGACGTTTACACCGCAGAGATGGGTATGCCTCCGTCGCCTGATGAAGGCGCTCCGGCTAAACGGCCTATGCGGGCGGCGAAATCTAAAGCCTATGCCAAAGGCGGCTCTGTGGGTTCCGCTTCCAAGCGAGCTGATGGCATTGCTAGCAAGGGCAAGACCAAGGGTAGGGTTTGCTAATGCGTCCTAGTCGCGGAATGGGGGCAATTAACCCTGCCAAACAACCCAAACCGAAGCGGGTGGTCAAGCGTAAAGACCGCCCGCAGGACGTGGATGTGTACGCCGAAGGCGGGCTGTACGAGAACATCAACGCCAAACGGCAGCGAATCGCCAAAGGTTCCGGCGAGAAGATGCGTAAGCCGGGGGCTCCCGGCGCACCGACAGCGGCGGCATTCAAGGCTTCGGCTAAAACGGCAAAGAGGTAAGCATGACCACATCCGGCACAACCGCGTTTAATATGGACTTCGCAGAGATCGCGGAAGAGGCGTGGGAGCGTGCCGGTCGTGAAATGCGTTCGGGTTATGACCTGCGCACAGCGCGGCGCTCCATGAACCTGCTTACGATTGAGTGGCAGAACCGTGGACTTAACATGTGGACGTTTGAACAGAACGTTCAGGTGCTCACACCGGGCACCGCCACATATACCCTTCCCGCAGACACTATCGACCTTCTCGATCATGTCATTCGCACCGGCAGCGGCACGACGCAAGCTGATCTGGCAATCTCGCGTATCAGCATCTCAACCTACGCAACTATCCCCAACAAGAACAACACTGGGCGTCCGATTCAGCTCTATGTTCAGCGGTTGCGGGATGCACCCCAAGTCACAGTCTGGCCTGTGCCTGATGCCACGCAAACCTACACGCTAGTGTACTGGCGTATGCGGCGTATTCAAGATGCCGGCAATGGCGTGGAAACGTC
>RPOS01000005.1 GCA_003820635.1 Verrucomicrobiaceae bacterium
AAACCACCGGCGATCGTCACTAGGTATCGTGATGGCAGCACGCTCATTAGAAAACGCGACCACGAACACGCGATTAACCGCGTCGTATGGGGGCAAGCCTTTGCGCTGGATAGTTAGATACTCGGGCGGGGCAGCGATGATAGGCTTAAGCTGGTTTTCCAACGCGCGTCTGTCTTTCGCTTCCGCTTGGCGCAACTCCGATATCTGCATTACTTCGCATTCGAGCGCATAACCCCATTGGGAGGCGATTTCCTCGGTGCGTACCAGCGAACAATTGTGCAGGGCGGAACCGCCAATGGCACGAAAGAACGGCGCGAAAAGCGTATCCTTCCCCGAACCGGGATTGCCGCCGAACAGCACTGCGTGGTTGATCTTGATGTTGGCGTGTTGCACCTTATGCGCCAGCACGTTGAGCAGGTGTTCGCGCTCATAATCCTCGGGGACCATGCGGTGCAGGTGCGCGAGCCACGGGGAGACGTCGGCAACAGCCGTACCGGGGCGGGCATCTTGCCAACGGTTACCATACACCCGACCCTCACGTGCCACCAGGATCGACTCGCCGGCGGCGTAGGTCAGACCATCCAACACCCGCGCACCCATCGCCTGGCGGTTCTGGTCGTAACAGCCACTGGCCTCGATTTTGCCGCCTGTGTGAATGCTCTTACAGGACACGTGACGATAAAGGGCGTCAAAGGCACGACGCGTTAACACTCGGCGCTCGATCAGGTCAAAGTAGGCATCCTCGGTCATCACGTACGCGAAACGGTCATACCAGCCCGCCTTATCGATCCGCCCCAGTTCTTTGCGATCCACTTCGGCCACCACTGCGGCGGCGGCGTCTGGATATGCTTCGGTCGGGGCGATCTTGGCGCGCATGTCGCCCATCACCTGGGCAAGCAGCTCCTCGCGCAAGCCCGGCGCGCAAGTAGGGCCACCTTCGGCGGCCACCCACGCGAGATACCGAGTACTGTCCCAATCGCAGCAATGCGCGTGCAGGCACACGTAAGCGCGATTAACCGCATGGTAACGGCCTTCGGGGTTGCCGTCTGTATGTTCGGCGGCATTCGGACAGACCACGCCCGACCAACCTTCAGGGTTACGTTCGGAAATCAACTGCCCCTGCGCACGTACCCACGCCAGCACCACGTCTTTGCCATCATCCTCAAGCGCCACACGGCGCACGCGGGCGGTGTCAGCCTCGGCGGGCACCACCTGAAGGGCTTCGCAGATCTGCTCAAGGGTGTATTCACGCTCGGGCGCAAACTCTACTAGTTTGGATTCGAACGAATCACGCCCCGGCTTGAGATTGATTGACCCGGGCAGGCGGAAGTTGCGCACAGGATTGATTGCGCCCTTGTCGGTGTATCCGGCATCAGCAATTGCCTTGATCGCGGCGCTGAACTCGCCCGCTGTTGGTTGTTCGCTGAACACGTAACCCCACTGGAAGTTACCCGGTGAAGTTTCCATCTTCCAAGTCGGTTCTAGCGGCGGTACTTCGGATTTCGTGCCTACATCATCCAGCACCATAACGATCACGAAATCAGCGTTAGCCGCAGACGCAGACGGTTTGCCATCCTTAAAACGAGACACGACAAACGCCCCGGTGTTGCCGTACCAAGCGTGTCCCGGCTTCCATGCGGAAGGCAAGTAAGCGGGCCAACTGCATTTCACTGCGCCATCGGCGTGTTTTTCACCGTTTTTATTTGGCTTCTGCTTGACAATCAAAGCGGTTTCACCTTCACCCGCCAGAGACGTGATAAAATCAAGAAATTGCATTTCATTTCCTCCCAAGGAAATTCGTCCCCCTAGCTCACTACTAGGGGGATTTTTATTTAACTGCAATCAACCCCTTATTGTGTAACTTTCTGTCTGCGGCATTTTCGCTAATCGTTCCGTATTTAAGATTACTTAGAGCGTTGTTGAATTTGTTGCCATCCAAATGTCGAATTTCACAACGCTCATCCATCGACGGACGATATCCTTCAAACGCTAACAACACTAATTCATGCGTGTAAGTTGTTTTTGTGACACCGGCACGCGAAAGTTTGACGCTTAAATAAGTATTGGAAACAAACTGTTTAATGTCTTTGCCCTTATACGTCATGCCTTGGTGACGGCCATAAGGCACAGACCGCGTAAGCGACCGAACATTTCCAAAATTACTTACTTCGTAAAAACCCTCATAGCCGGGAATTGAAGTCCAAATTTCCATGTTCAACCTTTCCCGTAGCGCGTCATTGAATGTACTTCTACATCCAAAGGCAACTCTTTCGCCCATACAGGCGGCGTTTTCATAATCTCGGCGAGCCGTTCCATCGCGGAATCAGCCGCCGTTGCATCTACTTCTAAAACAATTTCGTCATGCACATGCAACACCGCGTCGACCTGTCGGAGCGAATAGCGCAGCAGATCATTCGCAATTGCCTGCGTGATATTCTCGCACGCCAGTCCCTTCCACAAACGCGCACGCGGCCATTCTTTTGCGTCTGCCGTAGGCTTCCATGCGGCTTTTGCATAGGTCACGCCTTCGGCTTCATTCCGCGCAAAGGGATAGCACAACACACGGCCAGAGGGCAGTGCATACCAAAGGTGCAGTCCGTCAAACAAATAAACGACACGCCCTGCGTGGAACTCGTGGCCCTTGTTTCGCATCGCTCGCGTATAGGCTTCTTCCAGATCTTGCCAGTACGGTACAGCCCACGGATTCGCCCGTCGCCAACCATCGACCATGCGCCGAGCGTCCGACTCGGGCAGATGCACGCCATAGACGCGGCCCATCGCAGCGAATGCGCCCACGCCGCCAGCGAATCCACAGGCGAGTTCCTGCACCTTCCCGATCTGGCGCTGCTCTTTGTCGATCTGCTCATATGGCACGTGGAACGTCGCGGAAGCATTCACCTTATAAACGTCCTCGCCACGCTCGAACAGTTCCAGCTTGGCAGTACCTGCGCGACAGTTGGACGCCCACGGATTCACCCGCGCCTCGATACCCGCCCAATCCGCCACGACCAACACCTTCCCCTTAGCGGGAATGATCGCCGGGCGCAGCATGGCCTTTAAGACGTCTGTAACCCGTTTTCCAAACTCAGGCACCACTGAACCGCCTGAAACCATTCTTGCTCGAACGGCGTCAGGTTCTGCGGCGCATTTTCGGGTGAAGTTATGCACCTGCGCGCCGTAGCTACTAGCTCGGCCAGTCGCTGATCCGCCAGCAAAAACGAAGGCTCCCCGGACTCGGTGATCTTCATCATCTGCCAGCGCAGCAAGGCGGCTGAACTTAGCAACCGACGACGCCCACAGATCATCTGCACACTGAATGACTTCTTGGACATGCGGCGGCACCTCCTCGACGTTATCAATCGTCAGCAAATTCGCCCGGACGGTCTTGTCGATTGAATACTTCTCGCCCGTCCACATGAGCTTCTTCGCCTGCTCGCCTACCCGCGCTAGTACCCATTCACGCATCTTAGGTGAGCGCACACTGCGGATCTCGCCGTCTGTCGCTTCGACTACCTTCGCCTGGATCTCTTCCACTTCGGCTTCGGAATACCGCACAGCGGCCAAGCACAGCGGAACGTCTACCAACACGCCCCGGTCGTTGATGCGCTCGTTGGTCTGGTAGTCACTAAGTTCGTCGGCGCTCAGGTCACGCATACCTTTGGAGACGGCACGCATGGCGAGCACGTCCTGCTCGCAATAGGCGATCATTTCGGCCATCAATTTAGCGTCCTGGCGGAACGATCCGTCGGCCTGGGGTACGGATAGCAGCCGAATCAGTTGGCTGCCTCGGTGATCCTTACGCATCACGCTGGACAGCGCGCGTCCCACGTCCTCAAGCGAGCCGGGCAAGCAATTAGCGCGTGCCTGTGCAGCGGTGCAATAGAACTGCTCCGGGTGAAAGTTGATCTGAAGGACGTACCAAAAGATAAGCCGCTCGAAAGCGGCGTTGTGCGCGCGTATCTGGCCCTCATGCGCCAAGATACGTCCAGGAAAAGGTTGATCTGGCGTCCATGTCTGCACGTCCTCATCGTCAAACGCGTAGGACATACACAGCACGTCGGTGCTGGCGTCCTGCGCGTAGTTGTAGACGCCCTTAGCGCGCAAGTCGCAGCGGCTACGGGTTTCGAAGTCGACATAAAGGATCATTCGCTTATGCATCCAATAAGGAATGCCAACACGCAGCCAATAGCCGCGCCTGTACCACCACCAGCGAGCCAACCCACGAAAGTGCAGAATGTTGCGAATGCCCAGAAGTCCATCTTCGTTTCCTTTAGATTAGTTTAGTGTGGTGCTGACGGTCGGATTCGAACTGACGACCTACCGCTTACAAGGCGGTTGCTCTACCAACTGAGCTACGCCAGCACAGGCTGTTGATATTGCACCAACAGAAAAGCAAACCGAGAACACCGAGTTTCCATCCCCATGAAAGTTAGGAATTCCCGATTTGCTTATCTGTTGGTCCGGGGAAAATCAGCCTGCGCCCCGGTTCGCAGGTACTACTTACACGCTACGACGGCGACGACCCGGCGTTGATTCTTGCACTGCTTCAGCATCCCCTTCAGCGGGCGCTTCCGGTTCTGCTTCCATGCTCACGAATTCGACAATATCGAAGATCGGAGTATAGATACGGCCATACGACTTGTGCTGATAATGCTCCTTCTTCAGACGCACGACAGGCACAGGCTTGGTCTGGTCGGCATCAACCTGAGTGGCAATCGCCACAGCCAGTTCTTGCACTGCACGCTTACCGCCGACCGAGGTCACGTTATAGCGCGCTTCCATCCCAACATCTTCGCCCTTGATGCACTTAAGCGACATACCGACTTGCGTCTCCCAACCGCGTTTAGCGGCAGCAGGCGCAGGGCCGACTTCCGGCAGCGGTTCAGCAACGGGCACCATCTTTTCGCCCAGCACTTCCCCGTCGCCCCATGCAATGAAACCATGCACGAAGGAGAACGGATTCACTGCCCACAGGCTGTCATCTTCTACTTCGGTTTGATCCGCGCCGAACACCCAGTGGCCGGTCTTGTCCATCTTGATAATGACGGAACCAGTCGGGCCAACATCGGACGCGATAGAACGCAAAGCGGTTGAAAGCGAAGCAACTGCGGGAAGGTTTGCACCAGCGAAAGCGACAAGATTAGACATAGTTTTTCCTTTAGATCAGTTTAGAGAGGGCAGCAGTCAATTGCTGTCCGATTTGCAACACTTCAGGCCGGGCATCACTCACATGAGCGAGAGTGCTACCCGACGAAGTTGATGCTACACAATCCGGCAACGGTTGTCCAAGATTTTTTAACATCTTTTCTGCCTTGGCGGGTGAGATCAGAACGCGGTCATAAATGTACTCTTCCAACAGGTGTTCCGACAGTGCAGCGCGCGCAGCATCTTCATCCGTCCAACGCCGGACGGCACGCTTGGCAACCAGCTTATGCTCAGGCAGTTTGATCCCCTTCTCCAGCATCTGAAACGCCAGCGCGCGGAGATCTGTAATCCACCCCTCTAGTACATCGGCATTTTTAAGATAGGCGCTGATCTGCGCTGCGTCCAGGTCTTGCAGCGACGTCTTAAGCGCGCGATCAACTGCGCCCGTCATTTTGGGGCAAATGGGTTTTGCGGCACACCAGCGGCAGTGGTCGCCCGCGCTCAGGTTGGCGTCAGGTTTCTGTGCTTCGCGTACCGCCATCGCCAGCTCATGTTCGAACGCCTTGATGCGCTCCGGCGTAGTCACCCAGCGGCTAACGCCTTTGGTCGGCTGGACAATCACGCACTCGATTTCTGTTGCACCCTTAAACACCCACTGCACTTCAGGGGTGCGCATCGCAGCGGCAGCGTAGAACAGCAGTTGTGGATTCTCTTCCGCTGTCACCAGCACGCCGTCGCCAAACTTCCAGTCAATTACCAGAGCCTTAGTTCCAATGCGACCCAATAGGTCAGTAGAGCCAAAAACGTCAGGTAAAAAATCACCAAAACCCACTCGGGTTTCGACAGCGAATTCCATTTGTTTCGTCGGGTCGATTTCGTCGAGAGCCGCGAGCGCCGGTAGTAACTTGTCATCTATCAGTTCCTGGGTAAGTTCAATGTCTTGATACTTCATGCCTAGGAACGAATCCACCGGCAGCGATTTGTCCAATATGTCGGCGATTACGTTGTGCAACAGCGTGCCTTCATCTGCGTACTTGCTAGACAGTTGCGGCGGCATCTTATTGACCAACGCCACGCTACCGGGGCACGCCATCACTCGCTTGGCGGTGCTACCGCCGACTACTTTACTGTGTTGCATTTGTGTTTCCTCCGTTTCAGGCTGAATAATAATTGAAAAAAAGTTTTTGACAACCTAATTTTTCATGCTAGAGTGAGTCCATGAAAGAACACGAGATAGAAAGTTACTTTGTCTGGGTAGTCGAGATGCAAGGCGGGCTGACATACAAGTTTAAAAGCCCATCCCATCGCGGCGTCGCTGACCGGATTGCGTGTCTGCCGAACGGCCAAACTTGGTTTGTTGAACTTAAAACCAAAGGCGGGCGCTTGTCAGAACTCCAAAAATTGTACGCACGAGACATGCGCAGCTTAGGTCAAAACTATGCGTGCCTCTGGACTAAGGAACAGATTGATGAGTGGGCCAACACTTAGGTCGTATCAAAACGAAGCGGCTGATTTTATTTACGAGCACGACCGCGCAATGATTCTCGCGCCAGTCGGTGCGGGTAAGACAGCAACCACGCTGACAGCCATGCAAGACGCGATTAGCGACGGCGTAGTCAAACGATTCTTGGTGTTGGCACCTAAGCGTGTCTGCACCGACGTATGGCCTGTAGAGCGTCTTATCTGGTCGCCATACATCACTATGGCCGTGGCGGTCGGCACGCCTGAACAGCGGCTGACTGCGCTGAACAGCGGCGCAAGTGTGGTCGTCACCAACTATGACAATTTGTTATGGCTGGCGAATCAAAAGCTGGACTTTGACGGCGTTGTGTTTGATGAACTGACGCGCCTCAAGAATCCGTCAGGCGCACGTTACAAGGCGCTGCTGAAAGTCATTGAACCCATGCGTGTGCGTTGGGGTTTGACTGGCAGCTTTACCAGTAACGGGCTTGAGGACGTGTTCGGCCAGTGCAAGATCATTGACCAGAACCTGCTTGGGCGCAGCAAGGGCGCGTTCATGCAGACGTACTTTGTGCTGATTAATGCCGACTACGGCGAGTGGGCGCCGCGTCCTGGCTCGCTTGATCGGGTCATGCAGAAGATCAAGCCGGCGACGTACCTGCTGGAGCCGGGCGAATACAAGGACACGCTGCCGCCGTTGCATGCCGTTGAAGTGCGTTGCGACATGGAAATGACGCCGTACAACAAGATGAAGAAAGACTTCGTGTTTGAAGGTATTACGGCGGTAAACGCGGGGGTCGCTGCGGGCAAATTACAGCAGATGGCGTCGGGGTTTGTCTATGAGACGACAAAGAAACCCCATCCCGATAAGCCGGGCAAGTTCATTGTAACGCAGATCCCGGTGCGATTCAGCGCGCACAAGTTTGATGCGCTGGACGATTTGTTAGAAGAAAACCAACGGGCGAATACCATCATCGCCTACACGTACCAAGAAGAGTTGGCAGAACTGAAACGGAGATACCCACATGCAGTCACCCTCGAAGATCCCAACGCAATCGAACGCTGGAATGCTGGACGTGTTGAGCTACTGCTTGTCCATCCAAAGTCTGCCGGTCATGGTCTTAATCTCCAGCATGGCGGCTGCAACATGGTATTTCTTTCGTTGCCTTGGTCGCTGGAACTGTACGAACAAACGGTAGGGAGACTACATCGAAGCGGCCAACGGCATGATGTGTGGTGTTACGTCATGCTAACCAACAAGACCGTCGATGAAAAGATATGGGCCGGACTACATAACAAACGGACCATATCGGATATTGCACTGGAGGCACTGAAGTGAAAAGACTGGATCATTGGAGAACGCTGTTGAAAGCAGCAAAGGCGGAACTTCCCATGCGGCGGCGGGCATCTAACGCCGCTGCGCGAAGCCTGCGCAAACTTGAAGAGAAGATTGAAAAACTGGAGCAAAAAATTGAACATAACCTGGCGAGTTCTTAATGATGTACTGGCGTCCAAAACAGAAGAAGAAGTTTTGGAACTGCTGACTTTTGAGCGCGAGAACCTTTGCCGCGTTACGTTCTTGGAGCGGTTGCATCAACGGTACTGCGCGCTTCGCGCGAGCAGGGAACGCATCGAACTACTTAAGGAGGCGAAAGCACCATGAAGTTAGCACGCAGGGCTGTAAAGTTGTTCCCGTTTAAAGACTACACAACACGACAAGCTGTAATTCACGTCCGTAAGGCGTGGCTGCGTTCAATGCTGACTCTGGGGGACAAATGGCTTCTCGCAAACGCAAACCGCGTCCGATAGAGATTCCGTGTCTCGTACTGAGTCAGATAGTGCCTGACTCGCAGATAACGCTTCTGACGGCTTTAAATGCGTTTGTTGAGGGGTGGGCTACACCTACGCATTTTGACGTCATGTTGGACACCAGAGACTTGCTGCTGTTGGGTGCAAGCGCGAAAGATGATGAAGGAGTCATGGCAGTTTGCCGCGCAGCAAACATCGCGCTGGCGAACATCCAAGACAGCTACAACGGCGCGTTCAAGTCAGAACAAGAAGAGCTAAACGCGTTGGCAATGTTGGTCGATATATCAAATGACTTTTGGAACCGGCAGTCTGGATCGTTGTACCGCGCCGCATACATTGCTTTGAAAGAATGGCGGCAAAAACAGGGAGCGGAAAATGAAGGTCAGCGCAACGAAAGAGGAACCCATTAAGCCCGGCTGGTACGTTGTTGAATGGGGCGAGTTTGCAGCAAGTCCGACGCTGATTTATTACGACGAACGTGGCTGGCAACGCAGCCCAGGCAATGAAAGTTTTTTTGGTACGCACGAAGGCGACGTATGGTGGGATGAGTTTGAGCCTAGCGACTTCACAATGTTTCTCTTGAGGGTAATGGCATGAATTGGGCGGAGTATGTAAACACCATACCGCAGACGCTTGATGAACGCAGGATTGAAAAATCTGTCCAGTACAAACGAGAGAAGCGAAATGAATACGAGCGAAAAAAGCGGGCTTCCAAAAAAGTGGTGCAG
>RPOS01000006.1 GCA_003820635.1 Verrucomicrobiaceae bacterium
GGTATGTGGCGCGCTTATCCTGCCGTCTTTCGCCTGTTTAGTTCTTGGCCCGATTGGTCTGATTGTTCCGGCTGTGCTGGCGTCAGTTGCATTAACCTGCGCTTTGCTTGGTGGGCGACCAACCGAAACGATGGAGCGTGCAAGAGCCGAACGAGCCGCTGCTATGCGTGAATATGACCCGCGATGAAGCTGAAGAACTCGTCAGATGGCATAGCTGTAGTGGATCATGACTACTATTGGCAGCCAATAGAAACCTGCCCGACAGGGCGCAAGGTTCAGCTTCTAAGCGCGCTGGGATGCGCCGTGTATGGCACCTATAACGGGCGCGACACATTCTGGATCATGTGGGCACCACTACCAAAAAGGCCAAAAAATGAAGATTCTTGAAGAACGCGGCAAACGCTACGGCGAGTTTGAAACCCATGCTGCTATCAGCCAGGCGCTGAAGCGTGCAATGCAGTCTTCCGCCAATTGGTCAAAGTTGACCGACGTGCAAAAGGAAGGGCTGGAGATGGTGCAGCACAAAGTGGCTAGAATGCTAAACGGCGACCCGTCATATCTTGACAACATTGTTGATATAGTTGGATACTCTACGCTAATCAAGAACGTGATGGAGACCAACAATGGCATTCAAAGGGAAGTGGAGTAACCCCAGTAGCAGCCGCACCTATTACGCATGGCGATCCATGCGCAACCGTTGCTACAGCGTCAAGAGCCATTCGTTCAAACACTACGGTGGCAGAGGCATTGAGGTTTGTACGCAGTGGCGCGGCGACTTTGATCAGTTCGTTGCTGACATGGGAGAGGCGCCAGACGGAAAGTCTCTGGACAGGATCAACAACGATCTGGGTTACTCGCCAGAAAACTGCCGGTGGGCAACGCTAAAAGAGCAACTCAACAACCAACGCAGAAACCATCGGATTACGCACAACGGAAAGACTCAGACGCTGGCACAGTGGGCAGACGAACTTGGGTTGCGCGCAGACACGCTGCACAAACGCATAGGCCGCATGCCAGTGGAGCGTGCGCTGCAATCAGGCATGTTGGTCGAGTGGAAGCACGGAACCCGTCAGGGCTACGAATCTCACAAGTGCCGGTGCGATCTTTGCCGAGAGGCTAACAACAAGCGCATGCGTGACAGACGCGCGCGCCGGAAAAGTACGCGCAACTGATTGTTACTCGTCTCGAAAAACAGGTGTTGTAGTCACCCAACGCAAGACCATATTGGCAAGACCAAGCAGGGACAGCGCAGTCACACCGGCCGGCCCCAAAAGAGCGCCGACGACTGCGCCGTTGCTGCTCAGGTAGTCAATGACAGGCAGCGCAACCATAGCGCCGTTCAGGATCATAGTGCGGTAGCCCTTCATGCTATTTCCTTTCCTGCTTTCAGTTGAGCAAGCGTAAGCCCGCCAGTGTATTGAAAGTGTGCCATTTCGCGCAGTTTGCCCGTCCAACGTCCTGCCCATTCCAGTCCAACCGCTTCACCCATCTCACCAATCTTACGCCACAAGTCACCATCTGGCCCACTTGTTCCCCATACGGGTTTGCCGTTACGCAACGGCACCACGTCAAGCGCGCATCGCCAGTTGTGGTATGAATCGCCAGGCCGAGCGTTGGTCACAATCGCGCCGGGCTTCGTGCGCCCCTGCGCATACAGCGCCGCTTGTTCTTCATTACTACGATAGGTGCTGGTGACTAGAAGATCAATCCCGACGTCTTTCGCGGCTTTAACGAGCGCCTGCGCTCGCTGCTGCACCGCCGGAACCAGATCCTCTATTCGGCGGCTCATTGCTTGGCTACCCTCGTCAGGATCGGTATAGACTCAAGCCGTGTAACGCGCTTATCAATTTCATGAACTTTGGTGGTCAGATCTCGGTCAAGTTTGCCAAGATTCAGATTAACCTCTTCCAGCTTGAGATAAATCTTATTTCCCATCCAGCCTAGCACCGCGACTAGGAGTCCGAAGAAAGTACCAACTAGGGACAGCATTAACGCGGTGAAGGCTTGATCGGTCATTCGGGAGGTCGGTTAGCAGTAAGTGCGTTGATGAAGTTTATTTGTTCTGGTGTTATTGTCAAATTTGTTTTATTCAACAACGCATTTTTGGCGTTTGCAAGCCGCCCTGCACCGTAAAAAGCTTCGCCCATCAATCGCGGTGAAGTCAAAGGAAGTGCAAGCATAGCCTTGGGGCTACCCATCAAAGCCGCGCCAGCACCCATACCCCAACCTAATTTACCAAGACCCGAGGGTGTTATTTCACTAAGAGACTGTCCTGCAATCGTAGGCGCTAAACTTACTCCGCCTTCGGCTTCCAGTTTCGATATAAGTTCCTGCCTATATTTATCAAAAGGTTTATTTTTTACAAGAGATTGCAGTTTTTGCAGCGCGGCAGTCTTGGATGCTTTGTCTCCTAAAGACAATCCTTTTTCAATCTCGCGGATCATACCGATGCCTTCTTCGTAGCCTTTCATTGCGGCTGCGTATTCGGGCACTTGTTTTTGGATTACATCTTTTACCGCGTTTCGAGTGCCGCTAATTACACGCTGCGCTTGCGATTGTCTGGGGTTGTCTGGATAGATGGCATCTACGCGGCGCTTGAGCGCATCCAAACCCAACGCAGTGTGCGCAGTAGGATCAGCACGCCATTCATCCAGCACTGATCTAACTTCGGCAATCTTAGTGGCTTCATCTTTGCCAATCAGTGATTTACCGGCGTGTTGCGTGCTGGCTTCTAATTTGGCAAATGCGGTATCAATCTTGCTGAAGTCCAATGGAGTAGTATCCGCAGCCCAGCCAGTTTTAGCCGTTGCATACGCCGCCGACATATCGTTTTGGATGTTTGATAGCCCGCGCTTTGCGTCATCCAGCACTTGCTCAACAGGAACCTTACCGCGCATACTTTCAACGAACCCAAGCGAGCCTTCTTTGCCTGCGGTATAGGCATCCTTGAAAGCCTCTTTTCCCCGACCAGTAGCAAATCCGGCAGCAGTCTGTAACGCCCCTCCGCCAATTGACCCAAGTGCATTTACAGCCTTACCAACTGGCTGAAGCGGGTTTGTATACCGCGCGGCCGTAGATAGCGCGTTTGCGGTAGCTTCGGCAGCAGGCGCGAGTCTTGTTGCAGCAGGCACAGCGCGTGCAGCGCCTGCAAGACCTTTAACTGCGCCAGCTCCACCAGTAAAAAGCGCGGATAAATCTGCCGCAGCGCCTACGGGATCTTCATACAGTGTTTTTTTCAATCCTTCAGCGCTACCATAGCGCTGCGCGTACATTCCGCCAACTGCATTTGCAGTTTGCACGGCACGTTGCGCGGCTTCTTGTGCTTCCGGCGTTTGAAGATTATTTGCAAAATCTACCAAGCCTTTGGGCAAAGCTTTCTGTAATGCACCAGCGCCAATGTCCAAGATGCCGCCTACTGTTTTGACGGGGCTTGTAACAGCTTCCGCCAACCCACCAACAAGCTTGCCCGCGCTTGTGCCTACGTTAGACAAGAAGCCGCCGACCGAACGTTCTTCAGCAGGCACCGTACCGCGTTCAGGCGCAGCAGGCGCGGCAGCGGCAGTAGACGCAAAATGCGCCTCCATCATTGTTTGCGCTTGCTCAGGTGAAGTACCTTCCGGTACTTCAAACCGAGCTACACGTCCATCTGGCATTTGAAAGCGGGCGACAGGCATTATTTTTCATATCCTAGAAATTTAAGACCACCAGCGGCAGGCGCTGCTTTCGTACCAAACTTCTTAGGTACTTGAACAGGCTCAGTAGTAATACCTGTACCTTCCAAGGTGGCCGCTGGAATTTGTTTGACGCGCGCGGCCCATTTTTGTGCGCTAGCTTCCGCAGCTTTATGCTGAAGTTCGGCGATTCGTTGGATAGTATCTTTTTCAAGGGTAATTCTGCCGCCAGCAATGTTTTGCAAAAATTCCAAATCTTTATTGGTAAATCCTTGGCCGGTGCCCAACCCCGACGTTTTAATGGCTGCAAGCGTGCTTGCACCCATATCGGCGACCAATGCTTCTGTATTTGCGGCAGTTTGAGAATCGTTAGCCCCCACCATCCCCAATGCTTTAGCCAACTGAAGTTTTATGTTTGCGCCGGTTCCGGTGAATACTTTACCGGTAGATGTAAGCTCAAGGATTCGGTTGGCCGTGTTAGCCATTTCAGGGGCCTTAAGCGCCGCTTCACGCATCCCTGCATCTGATTCCGCAACTTTTCCTGCAAAGGCTTGGCCGTATTGTTTCTCTGTAGATACATTAACGCTAGGTGCGCCCGCACGAGCAAGTCGTGCTTTTTGTTCTTCTACATCTGCTGGAAGCGGAACCCTTGATTCCAAAAACTTCATTTGTGCTTCCAGACCTTTAGCGATACTTACTGCTTGAGGTGTGCCAAGTGCGTAAAGTTGGTTGATCTTACCCAGCGTTTCTTGCGCTTGTGTAGATACCGAAGCACCCTGTATTGGCGCGGCAGTCGCCCCTACGGGTCTAGCAGGTGCAGTCCTAACTGGCGTTCCGAGCGGCGCGGCTTCTGGCATCCCGCCAGGCATCCCGCCAAGCATCCCGGGCGCAGGCAACGCTGTTTTCGCAAGCGCGTTTGCTGGTGCCGTGGGCATACCGGAGGGCGCGGTGGGGGCAGGAGCAAGCGCGTTTGTCGCGCCGCCACCCATGATTGCGTTAAGCTTATCTTGCTGATCCAACTTTTGAAGCAATTCAACGCCGTCTTTAAAATACTGTTTAGTATTCATCATCGACGAGGCTAACTTACGCAAGTCAGGGTCTTGTCCTTGCGCAATGCGTTCTTGCTGAATCTTCTGTATTTCTTCGCGGTCGCGGCGCATTTCATCAAGCTGCATCTGCGACACTTGCTGTTGCGTCTCTGAACTTTTTAGCTGTTGTTGCGCATTCTGAATTTGCAAAACTTTAGCGTAGTTTTGCAACGGATCAGGCATCTGAAAAGGTTTTCCCTGCGCGAGGATAGACGGATCAAGCGGCATATTAGCCTCGGTTCATTAACGAGTTAAGCAGTTGCTGATTCTGATATGCGCTAACTGCGCCAGTCAATCCACCAGATAGCGCGTTAGCGCCTTGCATGTAGCCCGATGCGCGCACGTTCCCAATACTTTGCTGCAACTCGCTTGCGGGGGTAGCGTATTGCTCTCCAGCACGTTGCAATTGAGTGCTGGCGGTTTGACCGATACCCGCAAGATTGGCGAGCGCGTTGCGTTGCGTCTGCTGGTTTTGCGTGTAGCGATTGTATGCGTTTTGGTATTCTTGGCTGGCTGATTCTTGACCAAACCGTTGCGCGCCTTTGAGCGTAGCGCCAGACAACAAGCCTCCGCGTGACGCAGCAGTACGATCAAGCGCCTTCATGCCTTCAGACACGCGGAACCCGTAGCCAGGATCAGCTTGGTAATCCTTCATGGTGAATGGGCGTGCCAATTCGCCACCAGGAGCGATTCCCGTCGCGTATTGTGCGAGGCCCATTTCGCCAGCCATACGCCACGGCGCAATGTCTGCGCGCTGCTGGTTATACATGGCTTCTTGAAGCGCAACAGCTTTATCCGCTGCCGCAAGTTGCGCGTCCGACGCTCTGTTGATCGCGTTGGCTTGCATGTAGCCACCAAGCATGTTTGAGCCTGCGCTCAAATAGGATGCTAGATCGCCTGCTTTGCTGGCTGTAGTGCCCGCGCCCGCGCCCGCGCCGGGGGATGAAAACAAAGATCCAACAGCTTGGCCCACGCCGGGGAATGTCCCGCCCGCACCAAACAAACCGCCATAGCCTGCTGCGGGCTGCGCTGCGCCACCCAGTGTGCCAGCATCAATTGCAGCTTCAGTTGCCGTTTGAGCCAGCCCGCCGCCGCCAAGACCCATATAGTTGGCAGCTTTGCCATAGTTAGCAAGATTACCTGCGCCAGCGCCGTATAGCCCGCCACCAATCATGGCAACTTGACCAAGCGTGGAACCCAAATGTTCTTGGGCACCCTTGCTAACGAGTTTGCTTGTAACTATCCCAGAACCCGGCAGAACCACGTTAGCAACTGTGGCTGCGGCTGCTTGCCCAAAGTCTCTAATTTTAGTCCAAAGACTCATTACGACACCTCGCGTCCAGAAGCCCGAATGTTGATGCTAGTTGCAGTGCCAGCAATCGTGCTGATAAACCCACCTGCCATCAGCACTTGCCCCACCAATTCAGGGAAAGTATAGACCTCATTGGGCTGCAACGTCTTGGTTTTGGTAATCAAATTCTGATTGCCCGCCGTATCCGCTGCCGTCACCAGATTGACCGAGATCGTTGCCGCTGTGCCGCTGTAGTTTGTAGCAGTGAATTTGTCGATGATAGTGGTCACACCCGACGCGGTGTATTGCGTCGTTTGTGTGTTTTCGGCAATTTTTGCCGGGATCAGAACTTTTACTGTGATTGTCATGGTTTGTCCTTAAACAACTGAACTAATACGTTCAGTGAAACTTTTACAGTCCTTGCCAATCCGCAGCAGTGACCCCTGTGGCTTTGAACCAAAGATTGCTTGTTGTGTTCAAAACTTCCTCACCAACAAACTTGGGGGTTAGCACACCAACAGGAGTGCCAGCGTTTGTTCTGTATCCAATCTGACCGCCTTTTGTAACCCAAGTGCCCGGAGTTCCGGCTACCGCGCAATAGTATCCAAACGGATCGCCAACAACTAATGCGTCTGGTTGCGTCTCATCACCAAGTTGCCAAGTCCCTGTTGTTGGCGCTGAGTTTCTGTAGTCAATGTATTTTCCGAGTTTTTTATCGGATAGCCTAGATCCTGCATAAGAAGCAATTTGTCTGCGCCCTCCAGATACAAGCGCATCGCTTCTAATAAGACCACTGTCAGTTATAAAACCAAGTGCTTCCACCCATACGTCAGTACCAGAAGCATCTGCCAGAACACCATACAAAGTTCCGCTGTTAATGCTGCCCTGCTCTCTTCCTGAAACTGTAATTTGGCCGCTAGTGCCACCAATGCGAACTACAGAAGAAGTACCGGAAAAAGTATTGGCGTAAGAAGTAATTCCGAGCAATTCAGATGAAATACATGAATTTGATTCAACCAAGTGCGTTCCCGCGATGACATTTGCTTCGGTGTAGAACCCATTCACAGAAAACGCGGTGCAGCCAACAATCAATAGTGCTCGCCCGCTGCACTTATCAACCGCGCAATTAACAAGAGAAAGCCCGCCTGTTTGATACTGAAACAGCATTCCTTTTGATGACGTATTTGCGCCAATGGTTGATTGCAAAACATAGCAATTAACCAGTGTGTTTGTTGTCATTCCAACGCTACCAGCGTTTGAAATATAAATGCCCCAGTCGTAAGCGTCCAGAACACGAACAGCCGTTATCATCGCCATATAAACGAAAGGATCGGCTGCATCCACGTCGTTACCGAGCGCCACGCCTCGATAAGCCTTGTTAATGAGGATGTTGGATATAACACCTTCAAACGCGCCCTTGTTGAACAAAATGCCTACCGCACTGGTGTCTGCTACGCCTTGTTGCGTAACGTAGTCAATGTTGAGATCAGAAATTGTCCAACGCGAAGATCTGATACGAATGCAACGGGTGTTTTGCGCCGGATAAATCGTATTGCCGTTGCCGTATATTTTTTGGTTGAAGCCAATATCAATAGGCGCAGAAGTGTAATAGTCTGCATCTAAGTTGATATAGCCGCATTGAGTCAAACAGGCTGCAAATGCGGTATTGTTGGCTAGCTTTGCAGCGGTAGAAGAATCATTAGCTATCGCACCAAAGTCTTTCACACTAACTGTCTGACGCAATTTGGCTTGAACAGTCGTAGCGACTGCGCCGGTGCCGGATTGCAAGAACCCCACCAAAGCAGAGCCACCAGACTCGGACAAGTCGGCAAGTGCCTGAACGCTGGCGCTGACGATGTTATCCACCGTCCAGATTTCAACGTCTGTCGAAGTGGTCAGTTTGAGCTTGTATGACGCCACCCCAAGCCAGATTCCAGCTTCGCCGCGGCTATCCAGAATCACCGGATTGGTGTTCGGCGTTGTGCCGCTCTCATCCGTGTAAGTTGTCAGCGGCGTCGTAGTGCCAGCGGCGTAGGTATAGACCTTGCCGCCAGATAGCGGGTTGCCGTTGGCATCCAGGAATTGCTGCTTAGGTGTTGGAGTGAGCGTCGTCATTTACAGTCCCTTTATTGCCAAGGCGAAGGCAACACTGCGTCTATCGGATTCTTCTGCAATTCAATCTGTTGGGCAATCGCAGCCTTATATGCTGCAACCTGTTCTGCCCCTAGCGCGGATTCTACCCAACCCTGCACTTGTGCTTCAGTCAGATCATTATAGTGCGTAAAAACATCGCCGGGTGGCGGGACATTGATGCTGCCATAGACGTTCGCACTGTACGTATCTTCAGCGCCAGTCAAACGCCAATTGACTAGATAAACCACGTCTGTGAATCCACCTTCCGCAAGTTTGACCGACAGCGGCCCTAATATCCAAGTATATGTAATCATCGTTAGTTTGCCATCATGGTTATCCAGTTGGTACCGTCGCTCTGAATCATTGCAAACTTGCCCAAAGTAGCTGCAA
>RPOS01000007.1 GCA_003820635.1 Verrucomicrobiaceae bacterium
CTGCTGATTGATGAACTTAATGCCAAACGACACGTTAGTGCTAGGGTCGCGGTAGTAAGTAGCATCATCCAACCTAACCGGACGATTACCTACAAAGTTTCCCGTCGGGCCTAGTGTTCGCGTTATCTCATCAACAGGCCAAGTAAATACTTGATCCTGAGTGCTAAACACCGAAAGTCGTTCAATGTTCCACGAATCAATCATCTGATTCATGGCAAACAAGGCGTCGGCAGAAGTCTCAGCAGAGGGTGACTCACCTTCGGCAAGCTGCCCAATCAGACGCAACGCGCCGTTAATCAAGTCACCAGCAGTTGCCATCAGGCTCCCCTTTTAAGCTGCAATCTTCGGCGGTCGTCCTCGCCGTTTCACTTCAAGTTCATTGACTGGCGCGGATTCCGAGACAGGTTTCTCGGGATTATAGCGCACCCAGCCATGTGATTCATCATACTCAGCCTCAAGTTCCATAGTAGCGACCTTGGTGCCGTGACGTTCGTGTTTGAGATAGATATTCATAGGATAAAACGGGGCCGAAGCCCCGTTTGGCTTTACAGTACGTGGATCACAGCAAAGTTGATCACAACCGCTTCAGACAACGCGCCGCCTGAAAGGTTGCGCAATGTAATTGTGCAGCTTCCAACGCCTTTGCCGGAAACCCAGCAGTTGTATGCACCAGCAGTAGCACCAGATGCAACACTTAAAACCACAACATCTTTAGCGCTGATTGTGCTGTTTGTCAAAGTGAACGTGACGTTCGTGACGTTAGCCAACTCAGCGTTGTTCATGGTAATCTGGCCAGCAGACTTGTTCAAAGTCACGCCAGTTGATTTGCTTGTCAATTGAGTCACTGCGCCGCTTGCTTCTGCGGCGTAACCCAACTCGCCACCAGACATCACAAAGTCAGACCCAATGATGTTTTGGTCTTCGTAGGCAACGCCAATTGATTTGGTATTGGAGGTCATAATTTTTCCTTGTAAAACAGGGGCCGAAGCCCCCGTTTAATCTTTAGGCGATTTTGTACACTACATAAGCGCCGTCGCCAGTCTTACGGAAACGGAACAGTGCGCTAGTAGTGGCAGCCAGCGAAATAACAGCGTTGCCGCCGTTGGTCACGCCAGTGCTAAGAGCAAACGCCGCAGTGTAAGTAGCCGCAGCCGCATTCACCAACGCCAGATCAAACGTGCTGCCCACGCGGGCGCTAGGCACAGCCGCGTCAATCAAAGCGGCAGTAGGAAGCGTCAGTGTGGCGTTAGCCGTAGGAGTCGCTACCAGAACGCCACCAACAATTTGAGCAGCCGTCAGGGTTGCAGTGTCAGTAGCAGTTTGAGGGGCGGCAGCGTAACCAAGGATAGTTTCGTTGTTATTGCCGGAGCCAACTTGATAACCACCCGAACCATTAGGAAGAGCCATGATGTAATCCTTTCAATCGTTAAAAACCCCCGGCGAACCGGGGGGTTTGCAAACTTAGCCCCAGATACGGCAAGCCATTTGCGGACGAATTGCGCTGTAGCCGTAGAGTACGTCAATACGGCAGGGCATACGGTCGTTGTTGATGTCGTATTGACGCACAACACGCAGCGAGATGCCGTTATGCACAGCACGCGAAGCCATATCCACGCCTTGCGGCAGGAGAAGGTCGGCGGTGGCAAACGTGATCGCATCCTTGTGATACACAAGGTTTTGAGCGTACTGCGAAGCAGCGGAACCCAGCATGGTGACAGCCTTGCCGCTGGCGGGCAGCACATTGACGGTCGCCAGAGCGTGAGCAGCGGAATACAGGGACGGGTAGAACTTCAGCGTGCCGGAGCTAGATGCGGTCAAATCTTCAGTCACGACGAATTGCTGGAGCGAGCCAGTGGATTCGCGGGTTTGCGGATTGACAGCATACACGTCGGCGATGGTGAACACGTCGCCCACTTTCCATGTTTTGCTGGAGCCAGTGAAAGAGATGCTAACCGACGAAGCGCCTTCGGAAGTCACAGCAGCGCCGAGGGTGATCGTGGTGCCCCAATCGCCGGTGGTGTGCTGTTTGATCGACTGGGACATGTTGATTTCATCAAAGCCCAACACGCCCGTGCCCATCATGCCATTCTTGAATTGCTTGGAAATGGTGTCGGTGGGGTTGAACAGACCCTTCATGCCTTCCACGAGGCCAGCGTTAGCGGCTGGGTTCACGGTGGCATAACGGGGCGACATAACAGCCGCGTTTTCGTTCAGCTTCTGTTGAGCTTGCAACAGAACCAGCGAAGTCGAAGGAGTTGTGCCGGGGGTGCCCACGCTGTTGCCGATGTACTTGTAGGCGTTAGCCACGTCAGCATCAATGGAGGAAGCCAGTTGGCTGATACGCGGCTTCAGCACGCGGTCAGCAAAGTCATCCAACTGCATGGTCAATTCAGCAGAGGTGAAGTTGATGCCGATATGCTTCTGGTTTGCCACGGACAAGGTGGTGAATTGTTCGTTGTCGTCCTGAGTTTGCAGGGCGGCACCGTCAGTCACCAGCGCGCGGTCGGGCAGACGGATACGCAGTGTGGAGCCGATTTTCGCGCCTTCAACGGCAAACGAATCGTCGTACTGGCGGTTCACGTTACGAGTAAGCACAAGATTATTCTCAAGGATTTCCAGCGCCTTGCGAGTAATCATGTCGATGGTTAGGATGCTATTTGCCATGATGATTCCTTAAAAGAAGTTAGCGGTTGCGTTGCGCTTCAGCTTTCCGAATTTGCCGGTTACGTTCTGCTTCAATCCACTCCGACGCGCTCATGGTTTTAGTTGAGCGTGGGTCAGTTGTATCGTAAGCAGTTCCGCCAGTAGAGCGGGCAGTAACAGGTGCAATCGGTGCCGGAGCACTAGTCGTTTTCTTTGTGACCGGCTCAGAAGCTAACTTAGCTTCGATCCGACCAATTTCTTTGGCTTGTACGAGGGGCGACAAACGAGAAATACGGTCAGCTTCTTTCGGATTAGAGCCAAGGTAATACGCTAGGTCTGGCCCTGCATCGGAAGATCGAATTGCCTCTGCCATCACGTTGGTGATTCGCAGATTGGGGTTGTATGCGACTTGCTCGAAGTCCTCATACTTGTCCCTGGCCTGCTCTTCACGCTCTTGATAGGCACTCAGCACTTCTTGCTGTTGCCGTTGAACTTCCCGCTGCTGGAGTCGTTCTTCTGCCTTACGGTCTGCCAATGCTTCGGCATACGCTTCAACAGATTCAAACTGATCCACGGGCGGCAAATCCACTGGCGCACTACGAGGCGCTTGTTGCTGCGTCCGTTGTGCTTGTTCCCGTTCCCACTTGCGCTGTTCTCTTGCAAGCCTTTTACCGATAGCCGCATCCAGTTCTTCCTGTGTGAAAGTCTTGGATACTGTTTCGGCAACTTCCGGCGTCGAAACTTCGGGTTCAGGTGAGGCCGTCTCAACCTGTTCCGGCGCGGGTGCTTCCGCTAATGCTGCAACTTCTTCATTCATGGTTGATTCCTGTGGAATCCCTGGTCTAACGGGCCAGTACGTTTAATACAGTTTAATACTATTTTGTTTATTTTGTAGCCCAACGATTAAAGACTACGCGTGATCCAGACGCCGCACTGCCAGCAAGCCCGGCAGTCAATGTAATAGACGTTGTGCCGCCACCACTGGCAATCGTAGTCCAATGCGTGTCGCGGTTATCTAAATTGATGCCTATTACGTCGCCGTTTGCGGTGCCCGTCCCGTTGGCAACGGTGATGCTAGTCGCCCCACTCAAAGCCCCGGCACTCAAGGTTGTTTCAAGTGAAAAAATGCAAATGTAAAACGAAAGGCCATTTGTATTTACACAAGTCCAACCTAAAGGAACAAAACCTTGCGTCGGTATAGCAGTGACCATCTGCATTGGAGACTGATACCTAGCCTCAAGCGGGTTATTTATGGTGGTCTTGCTGTACCTAACTACGTCAATATCACGCGACAACGCATTGGCAAGTTGTCCATTAGAGGAACGTACCCCTAAAACAACATATGCCACACCCGCAGTTATCGCCGCAGCAGTAAGTCGTCCGTAAGCGTAACTAGCGCCGGTTCCGTTGGTTAGTATATTTCCCGATGCTGCAGTTAGATTTCCTGTCGTCAGGAAATTAGTTACCGCAGTAACGGCAACAAGATTTTTGTCGTAGAACGCCACGTAAGCGCGGTAACGAACCGTGTCTCCGCTGTTCTCGTTCCGGTAGTTAAACTGATACACGTCGTCTTGTACCGCTTGCACAAAGTCCGATACACATGCGTCAGTATTATTACCAGCAATAATCCTCTGTAATTGCGGCAATCTTGCAGATGCCTGCCCAGATTTATTATTTACAATAGCATCTGCAATAGATGCACCGGCAACGATATTGGATCTGTAAATAACAGATTTTGAGTCATAAACAACGTTGCTTACACCGTTGTCTGTAATAGTACCGGTTACAATCGGGCTTAAAAAACCAATAGACTCGCTGCTGTCCCAAGTGTTTTGAATGATGTTTCGGCTTGCGTTTGTGCCGAAAACAATGGTTGTCGGCCCTGTTTCAAACCGCATACCATAAAAATAATTGTCAGAACCACGGTCAATGTTAATTGAAGCCGTATTTTCAAGAGCTCCGCTATAGAAATTATTGTGGTTATGGGCGTAAGTCCCATTAATCAAAATGTTGCTTGTGCGGTTTAAATAAAACTGATTTTCGTTAATCCACTGGACAGAAGATCCAGTCGTTGCAGGGTTATTAGTTAGCTCAATTGTTTCAGCATACTTAAGCCAAAAACTGCTGTATGCAGATGAATAATCTGTGGCATTTACCGCTGGCTCAGTGTCTGCATAGATTTGAAAATAAGTCGCTCTATCAACATAAATATGCTGGCCTTTTGCACCAATACAACGAACCGTTGGGGTTGCTGAAGAATCTGTCCCAACACTTCGCGTTACACTAAAGAATTTTTGCTCTGGGTTATTTGCGTTTGTTGCATTACCACCAATAAATATGCCGATTCCTGCGTGTGCAACATTTATAGATGCGTTAGAAAAATCAACTGTAATGTATCGAAAATTTATCGATGATGTAACGCGATACGATCCTTCAGCGCAAAGCGTCAGACCGTTAGAAAGACAATATGTAATGGCAGCTTGAATCGCCGCCGTGTCATCCGCCACGCCGTCACCGACAGCGCCGAAGTCTTTGACGCTCGCCGTCTGACGAAGTTTGGCTTGAACGGTAGTCGTAACGGCACCTGTGCCTGTTGGCACGTAGGGCATGGTGGCAAGCGTGGTTTGGACAGTCGCGCCGCTCTGCACAACCGGCACAAGTTCGGCGCCAGTCAGCGGAAGGGTGGCTGCTGGGAGTTCGGAGATTTTTGTGCCGGCCATGTGTGCTTACTCGTAAACGACGGTGAATTCGATGGTGTTAGCGGCCACAACGTACAGCCCTTTGCTGAACCACATGCCTGCGGGGAAACTCAAGTACTGAGCACCTGCCGTAACCGTAATGGTGTTGGCAATCTTAGGATCATTAGTGTCGGCAGTTGCAGAATCATAAACAGCAAGAGTGCCGCTTGTAGTGCTAGAAACAAAAATGCCGAACAGTTTGCCCGCGCCGACTTTGACCTGATTGGTTGTTGCAAGTTGCTTATAGAGAGCCATTTTTTACCTCAAGCCAAGAAGCGAAGTTTGTATAGTGTCGAGAGGTAAAGCCCGACAATTTCATCAATGATGTTATGGATAGCGGTGCAGTCCTTATCGACTACCTTGTAACGCACAGACTCAATTTCATCCATTTGGTTCTGCAAGAATTCTACGATATTAGTCGTCTTTTTGGCGGGTTGCAGGGCAATTCCGCCAATCAGACCGTATTTGCCTTGATACGTTTCGGCAAAGTTATCCGCCAAATCAACAATACTTTTATAGAACTTCTGCAAAGCCTTGTGCTTGGCATAGCTGCGGGTATTCAGATGCACCGAATGGGCTACGTCGCGTCCGAGGAATAGCAGACCGACAAAATCAGCGGCTTTCATTGCATTCCTTCCATTGGTTGCGGTGCCTGCTCAGGCATCATTTCTTGAGGTTGTTGCCCCATATCTTGCATCTCTTCGCCCGGCAGATCTTGTCCCGGCATCTCAGCCATCAAATCACCCGAAGTAATCATGCCATGTACGGTGCCCATGACAATATCCTGAATCTGCTCTGGTGACATGCTGGCTTGAACCGCGCTGATACGTTGCGTTTCGGCTTGGTATGCTTTGACCTGAGAATCAAACTCTTTGATTTCAATGTCGCGCATTTCCATCGACTTGCTGACGTTTTGCAGCATCTGGTGCAGTTGATCAAGTTCTTGACCCATCGCCTGCATTTGCTGTTCGGCGGCCTGCAACTCCGGCGATTTGTCGCCATCTTCCAGCAACTTCGGGTCAATTGTTTTCTTGAGACGTGCTGCAAGTTCATCTGCACCCGGCCAATCCATGTTCTTGACGAACAGATCGCCAGCCACAGCCCAAAGTTGCGGGCTACCTTGCAGAATCTGACTCATGGCGTCCATAGCTTCCTGACGCTTGGTCATGTAGCTGGGGCCAGTGGTCACGCACACGTCGTACTTGCCGATGCCGGGGTTGTAGATCTTCTTCAGCACAACGCCGGTCTCATCCACGATCTTCTTGACCGGCTCTTGCTGAGTCGGGTCAATGGAGGCCATATCGGTTGTGCCGTCCATGCCGATGATGCGTGCAATTCGCTGCGTATCGTAGATCTTAGGGATCATATCCACGATCTGACGGGTTACATGACGCACGGCGCGGGCCAGATTATCGACGTAGTGATAAGTACCCGTATCGCCTTGCTTCTCACGCGCCAGAATAGCCCGGTCAGAGCGTTCGTTGCCCATCATGCCAAGGCTGGCGTCATACTGTCCAGTCGTCGATTTGATGTCCTCAGACGCGCCCATTTTGGCTTGAATCAAGCCTGTTTGGGCCATCGGCGGCATGGCACGCTGCGGCAGCGGCAGAGTCTGGCCTTGGCCGTCGGTGACGTCAGGATTGACTTCCAGATAGGGCCAATTCTGCGTGTTAGCCGTTTTCCATTGCTGTTCGTAGCCTTCAAACTGACCGCCGTAACCAATGAACGGTGCCTTGGGTGCCAGCGCCAGCATTTCGGCTTCTTGGCTCACCCAATAGTTGTACATACGCTGCGCGTCCTTGGCGTTGCGCACAAGGCCGGACATATAGATGCGACCATCTACTTCAAATTCGTTGCCTACAACCTTCACCACCGGGATGTACTTGCCAGCCCATTCTTGCTCTTCCAGCACTTCGTAGCCGTTGATCTTGCACCATTTGACCTTCTGGCGATCCACACGGCGAGTCTTGATAGGCTTCATGCCCATCGCCTTCATCTGCTTATCTTCAGGCGTACCTTCAAAGGCGGTCATGCCGTCGCGGTACATGTTCAGCGTGGCAGGTTCGTGATCAATGTAGAAGTATTCGGCAATCCGAATGGTGTTCTCGTTCAGCCACTGGTTGATCGACTGATCGCCCACGCCCATCTGTTGCAGCGTTGTCACCGGCGAAGCATCCGGGAACATGCGCTCGTAATCTTCTTTGGTAATGTCCTCGGTGATAAAACACCACTTGGCGTCCGCGCCGCAGGGGTCTTGAATCATTGGGTCCATATAGACCGAGAAACTGTTTCGCACGCGCCCGATCTTAATGTCTTGGTCAAACGTGTTCTCGTCGCAGTATTCCGTCAGGATACGGATGTAGCCTTCGCCATACGCAACTTGATTCTCGCACGCGGTGTCATAAGCAACATCGGCGTCGGAGATGTACTCAATGTGCCGGACGATGCCGTCGAAGATTTCAGCGACTTCAATGTCGGCTTTGTCGTCAGCAGGAATGACTTTTCCCGCAGGGCGGTTCTGGCGCTGGTCATTCGTAACCTGTTTAACGTGCTGTGGCAGCTTGTTGATGGTGAGGCAAGGGCGTGCGTTGATCGTCTGCCCTTGAACCGCACCACGGGTCGCTAGAACGTCCGCAGGCCACTGCCAGTGGTTATCCGGCGAGCCTGCGAAGAACCGCAGATCGTCCAGTTCATCTTCGCGGCTTTCGGAATACGCCGAAATCGCCAGATTGAGCCTGGATCGGGCAGTTGAGAGCAGTTCTTTGTCTTGCTTCGCCATTAAGCGCCCATCCATGAATTGATAACGCTGTTACCTTGATAAGTACGCGGTGTATTC
>RPOS01000008.1 GCA_003820635.1 Verrucomicrobiaceae bacterium
CTACATCGAGTCTGGCGGTAACTACAACGACATCACGCCTCTGCGGCTAACGGCTACGCTGACCAACCCCTTCACGGCTACGTTGGGCTCGTCAGTTATTACGGTGGCACATACAGCGCACGGAAGCGCTACGGGCGACTTTGTGACGTTCAGCGGGGCTGCCGGGCTGGGTGGCAATATTACTGCGGCTGTCTTGAACCAAGAGTATCAAGTCACGGTTCTGGGGGTAAATAGCTACACAATTACGGTTGCGGCCACAGCAATCGCAGCAGACGTAACTGGCTCGCCGGGTGGCGGAGCCGCTGTTTCCGCAGCCTACCAGATTGATTCAGGCCCAGCGTTCTCCGTGCCGTTGACAGGCTGGGGCGCAGGCTCTTGGGGTAGTGGGTCGTGGGGCCTTACGTCTGCAACGGATAGTATGCGCCTGTGGAGCCAGAATAACTTTGGCGAAGACCTGATCTTTAATCCACGCGGCGGCGGTATCTATTATTGGGATGCGTCGAGCGGACTGACCTCTCGGGGTGTGGCTTTGTCGTCTCTGGCCGGCGCCTCCAGTGTGCCAACCATTGCCAACTTCATCTTCGTATCGGACATTAGCCGGTTTGTATTCGCCTTCGGCACGACTGATTATCTGTCCGCTGCATTCGACCCGATGTTGGTGCGTTGGTCGGATCAAGAAAGTGCGGTGAATTGGACCCCGGCAGTGACCAATCAGGCAGGCAGCGTGCGGCTGTCTCACGGCTCGGAGATCATCTCCTGCTTGCAATCCCGGCAGGAAGTTATCGTATGGACGGATTCGGCGCTGTACGCGCTGCAATACCTTGGCGCTCCGGATGTGTGGGGATCGCAGCTCATGGGCGACAACCTTTCCATCGCAGGGCCAAACGCTACGGCGTTGGCGAGCGGGGTGGTGTTTTGGATGGGCATCGACAAATTCTACAAATACGACGGTCGCGTTGAGACGCTTCGTTGTGATTTGCGCCAGTACATTTTTGATGACTTTAACTCCCTGCAACGCGCACAGGTAGTGGCCGGCACTAACGAAGGCTTTAATGAAGTCTGGTGGTTTTATTGCAGCGAAAACTCGACGACCAATGACAGGTACGTTGTGTACAACTACGGCGAAGATATTTGGTACTACGGCACCATAGCACGCACCGCATGGATCGATAGCGGATTGCGATCACACCCTGTAGGAGCCACGTATCTGAACAACCTCGTCAATCACGAAGTAGGCGTAGACGACAATTCGACAGGCACGTTGGTAGCGATTGAGTCCTACATTACCTCTGCGGAATTTGACATCGACGACGGGCATAACTTCTCGTTTATCTATCGAATGTTGCCGGATGTGACCTTCCGAGGCTCTACAGCGGCCAGCCCCAACGCGACCATGTATTTGCTGCCAATGGCTAACTCCGGTTCTGGGTATAACAGCCCTACCTCGGTGGGCGGCAGCAACTCGGCAGTAGTTACGCGAATCGCTACGGTGCCAATTGAAGAGTTTACCGGGCAGGTGTATACCCGCGTTCGAGGCCGTCAGATGTCGATCAAGATGGAAAGCACCGGGCTAGGCGTGCAGTGGCAGCTTGGCTCTCCACGGATAGATATTCGTCCTGATGGGAGGCGAGGTTAATGGCACTTGTTGAAGCTCGCATGCCCGCTGTGCCCAGCCTGCCATTAGGCCCGGTGCAGTACGACAGGCAATACGTTGACCAGCTTAATAACGTGCTGCGTCTGTACTTTAACCAGCTCAATCATGTAGTGGGGAGACTCGTGGCAAACCAAGGCCCATACGAAGTTTATTTTGGCGACGAAGGCGTCGATGCGTTTGGTCGGCTGCGGGTGAGCAACCCCTTCACTTTGTTTGATAGCCAAAACAGATACGCTATAGACAATCAGTTTGACACGTCGACAGCCACGGGGGGCACAGCAACCTATCTGAGCAATGAAAGCTCGGTGTCGTTGAATACAACCACCAGCTCAGGCAGCGAAGTAATCCGCCAGACTTATCGCGTGTTTCCGTATCAACCCGGCAAGGGCCTGACGTTCCTTGGCACCTTTGTCATGGCGGCGCCGAAGACAAACTTGCGCCAGAGGGTAGGCTACTTCAATACAGCGAACGGCGCGTTCCTCCAGCAGAACGGCACTACAGTCTCGTTCGTCCTTCGGTCAAACTCTTTGCCGACACCGGGCACGCCAAGCGACGTTTGCACAGTCAATCAAGCCGACTGGAACGTGGATAAAATGGACGGCACAGGCCCAAGCGGGCGCGTGCTAGACCTGACCAAGAACCAGATTCTGTACATGGACTTTGAGTGGCTGGGTACAGGGGATGTTCGCTGTGGATTTTATGTAGATGGCAGGCCGCAGATATGTCACATCTTCCACAACGACAATACACAGACTGCTGTGTATATGCAGACGGCCATCCTGCCGGTGCGATATGAAATCACCAATACGGGAGCGACCGGCTCGGCGTCGTCGATGAAACAGGTCTGCTCGACGGTTATCAGCGAGGGCGGCTACGAGGCAACATCAATTGACCATGTGGCGCGACGCACCACAGCATTGGGCACAATCAGCACAACATTCCTGCCGCTGGTCTCTATCCGGCTTGCGTCCACGGCGCTTGGCGCTGTTGTGTTGCCGAACCGAGTACAGGTGTTGCCGACGACCAACCAGAACTACGAAGTTGCGTTGTTTAAAAACGCGACGCTTACCGGCGCAAGCTATGCCGCAGTCAGTTCGGATGCCAACGTGGAGGCTGACGTAAGTGCCACGGCCATGACAGGAGGCACCATCGTGCAAACGGACTACGTAACGACCAGCGGTAGTGGCGGAGCGGGGATTCTGGTAGCGCCCACCGGGTACAACTTTGACTTGCAGTTGGGCGTGTCGTTAGCGGGAGTGAGCGACATTTATACAGTCGGCATCCGAACAGTATCCGGTGCCACGACGGGCGATGCCGTAGGCTCGTTGTCGTTTTACGACCTGACTCAGTGAGGTAGATATGTCGGAATATGATGATGGCAGTGCGGAAAGACAAGCAGCCGCATATCGAGCAATGGGGTACGAGTGGGTAGAGGGCGGAGAAGGTGGAAGGTATCAATATACCGGACGATCTCTTCTGCCCCCGGTTGAGCCTCCTACATTACGTGTAACTCCGGGCATGACGGAAGCGCAATTACAAAAACTAACAACACAAACTCCAATTACAAAAACTAGGGTTGTAGAAACTGGAGAAGGTGGGTATGAAGTTTATGATTACTACGACCCAGCAAGCCAAGCCAAGCAACTGTTGGCGCAGCCCGCACAAGTAAGCACCGACTATATTCGTAATAACTTTCCTTCATTGGCTCAGTTGCCCCAATCGGTGTTGAATCAAATGGGGCAAGACTGGCGTACCGCATACGCGCACATCCATAAGATTTCGGAGCAAAGTTCTAGCGGCTGGTGGGGAGGTGCGGGCGGCAAAGAAGGGTTTGTTCCGGTGCCGATAATAAATAGGGGGACTGGCCAACCAGAACTCCAGGTGGGCGGCAATGGTGAAATGTTTGCAGAGGCGTTGCCTTACGTCACCTACTCGCCAGAGTACGGGCTGGGAGTGCCAAAAGCGGGGATGCGCCCGTATGACAGCGGGTTTAGTTTCTTGGACTTTGTGGGCGCAGCGGCTCCGGGGATTGCGCTCTCAGCCATTTTAGGCCCGGCAGGGTTTGGGCTGTCTTTGCCTGCGGCTGGGGCGGTATCGGGGGGCTTTAATGCGCTACTGAATGACGGCAATGTGCTCAAGGGCGCATTGACCGGAGGTGCCTTGGGCGGTCTCGGTCAGATGGCTACGCCTGCGATTAGCTCGGCAGTGGGTGCCACAGGGCTAACGGGTGCCGCAGCAGACGCGGTAAAAGCAGGAGCCTTGGCCGCAGGTAAAGCCGCAATTACGGGTGGCGATCCCTTGCAAGCTGCACTGGTGGCCGCAACGGGGGCCGGGGTCGGTAGCACTGTAGCAAGTGCAGATGCGCTGAAAGACCTTGACCCGACTGTTGCAAAGGCACTGACCGCAGCCGCATCTGGAGCGGCAAGGGCGGCAGTAGGCGGGGGCGATCCGGTAACGGCGGCTCTGACAAGCGCAATTAACGTCGGAACAAAAGCGATAACCGGTGCAACTCCCGGGGCTACTGCAAGTGCACCCGCACCCACAACATCTACGCAAGATATTCTGTCGCAACTCGGCGCGCAAGAAACCGAGGCGCAACAATTACAACAAATCTTAGCCGATGCTGGCATTGCGCCTGAGCAACGAGGTTTGCTGGCGGGCGATTACAAACAAGAAGGCGTTGGCGATGTGTTGGCACGCGGAGCGGAATCAGCACTTGGTGCGTTGGTTCCGTCTGCACAAGCCTCTGGACAAGATCGAGTGGTATTGCCGCAACCTACGGAAGCAGGGGGCGCACAGCCTTCTGACTACAAATACTTCTTTGACGTAATGAGCAAAGGCGACCCGCAGGCTGCTTATGCGGGTTTATCTGCCGACGAAAAGGCAGCCGTAGATCGTGCGGGACAAGAGTTTCAGGCAAGTTCGGAAATCCGAAAAGGGGACTTGTTATCGGCATACAAATCCGGCGAACTCACGCCTACGGAGACTCCCACAGAATCGTGGATTGATCGCGGCATGCTGGGCGCAGAATCGCCAGCGTCAATGCCGGATATTCTGGAGATGCTGGAACAGCAGCAGGCACGACAGCAGTCGATGCAAAAAGCGGTATCTGAGTATTCCAAGCCGGAAAATGTGCAGCCGGACATTCTCAATGTGCTGAACCGTCAGCAGGCGGATGCAGAGGCCGCAATTGCGGCGCTGGAGCAGGCGACCGGGCAGAAGATCACGGCGGGTGACGCGGATATTCTGGCGCGTTTGGCCGAGCAAGGCGCATCGCAACGCGAGATGGAAGCAGCCCTGCGCGGTGAGATCGGTGGGTTGGGCACGACCTTTGATCAGCGGCTTGCCGACATTCTGGCGCAACAAGGTACGGGCCAAGCCGAGATGGAAGCAGCCCTGCGCGGAGAGTTTCAAAGGCAGTTTGAGGCTGCGCGAGCTGCGGGGGCAACATCCGAGGCAGCTTTGCAGGGCGCTATTGCAGGGGTTGGCCAACAAGCAGCTGCCGCGAAACAAGCAGCAGACCAAACCGCTGCCGGGCAAGCAGACATTACCGCAAAGATCACAGCTACCGACCAGAAGCTCGCGGATTTTGCCGTTCAGACGGGCCAGAGTTTTGACGCAGTTAAAGCTCAGTTCAAGGCTGAGTTTGACGCAGCTCAAGCAGCCGGCAAATCTTCAGATGCAGCGCTACAAGCGGGTATTGATAAGGTCGGACAGACTGCCGCAGCTAATCAGAAAGCGACCGATACTCAGCTCGGCCAACTTGGGGTAGATGTAAACGCGGTTAAGACCGGCCTAGGCCAGCTCGGAACGTCTACGACACAGCAGTTTGGTGACGTGAACGCTCGGATAACTGAGCTTCAACGGCAAGGGCTGACGCAATCTGAGGCCACTAACAAAGCGTTGTTGGAGCTATCGAGCGGGCAGGCGACGCTGGGGCAGCAACAGGCCGCGCAAGCTGCCGCTGCTAAAGAAGCTGCTGCTCAAGCTGCTGCTAACCAGCAAGCTACTCAGACTCAGTTTGGCGACGTGAACGCTCGAATCGTAGCTTTGATGCGGCAAGGTGCGGACTACCAGACTGCCACTACACAAGCCCAAACGGAATTGAAGCAAGGGCAAGCGCAGCTCGGTACTAAGGTGGGTGAGCTGGGTACGAAAGTGGGGGATTTGGGAACTACGCTCGGCGGACAGATTGCCGGACTGGGGACTCAGCTAACTGCCGCTAAACAGCAAGCGGCACAAGCCCAACAGCAAGCCAACATGGGCACCTTGTTTGGATTACTCGGCGGATTCGGCGGACAACAAGCGGCTCCGCAGGCTGCGGCACCTGTGACCCCTGCTAACATCGGGTATGTGTATGACATTGGAGGCAAAAGTATTTTTGCCAACCCGCAACAAGAGAAAGCCTTCGTTTCGCCTTATGCAGAAGGCGGCACTGTCGAAGACCTGATGAAGATTTTGAGAGGATGAGCATGGACCCGTTTGAAGTAGATCAGCAACCTTACTACGGCGACGTGGAGCTTCCATTCTCGCCATACGCCCCAAACATTGACTGGGGCAATGTCACGCTGCCCACGGATACATACTACGGCAACGCGGCAAACTGGAGTTATGACGCGGCTCCGAGCCTCATGAGCAATTTGCTCTCCGGGAACTTTGGGCAAGCATTCCAACAAGCCGGTAGTGGTATTGCGGACTTGTCGTCAAGCGCCCTTAAAGCTTTGCTGTACGACAAGAACGATAAGCTCGACATGCAGAAGCTTGCCACTATCGGTGGCGGGTTGGCGGGCTTGCTCGGTGCAGGCAAAGGCCAGACAGAGAAAGTAGGCTATCAAGGGCAGGTCCCCGTGCTCTCCGCAGTGCGCGAGCGTGTGCCGCAAGCTGCCTCGACCCAGCGCCCCGGCGCAGGCGGCAAACGGTATTTCTCAGACACCCAATATGTGGCCCCGGACCAAGCCGCTGCGGCTCAAGCCGCTGCCGCGCAACAGGCGCAAGGGTTGGCTCAGCTCAATGCAGCACGGCCTACGCCCGGCTATGCCGAAGGTGGTATCGCTCAGGGGTATTATTTGGGCGGAGATACGGATGGCATGGCGGATGAGATTCCGGCGAACATTGATGGTAAGCAACCCGCTAAACTTAGTGACGGCGAGTTCGTGGTGCCTGCGGACGTAGTCAGCCATTTAGGTAACGGCAACTCTGAAGCTGGTGCGCAACGGCTGTATGAAATGATGGACCGCATCCGCAAAGCGCGCACTGGCACGGCCAAGCAAGGTCGCCAGATTAACCCCAATAAACTTCTTCCTAAGTGAGCTAGATATGGCTACTACACCTGCTCTTACATCTACAGGCACGACTGGCTCGCAACCACTCGTTGGCATGGAATCGTCCCTGTCTAACTGGGTTGGCCCTTATGTGACCAACATGCTTGGCAAAGGCCAAGCACTGGC
>RPOS01000009.1 GCA_003820635.1 Verrucomicrobiaceae bacterium
CTTGAATGCCGCACTAGTGGCACCTTGCCCCCCGAGCTCTCGCGCCGGGTTGATACGGTGGTCAAAGATACCCTCGCACAATGCGATGCCCTGCTAGGGTGGCAGGAAGAGCTTGAGAGGCTTGACGCGTGAGCGTAGGGCAGGAACTAGGCTGGCTCACGCTGGCGATCATGGCGGGCTTTGTGATTCTGGCATGGCTCTTTGAATGGTAGGACAGGCCCGCTTCGGCGGGCTTTTTTGCGCCCATCGATTTTGCCCGCGTCAGCGGGCGTGTCGTGGGCGAAACGTCATAGTAGTTAGTAGCGAGCGAGGGGCAGGCGAGCGGGCGCGAGGGCGTCATAGTGGCTGGGGGCGGGCGAGTGAGTGTATAATAAGATAGTAGTAGATTTACAAATGGGTTAGGCGCCGTTATGATGCAACGGTCTAATCGTTAGACCTCAAAGGAGAAATCATGTTTTCACGAACTGTATGGCCATTTAAAAACATGCAAGTGGGCGAGAGCTGCACCATAGGCCCTGAACGCGCTGCGCGGGCTAAGACCTACTGCCACGTGTATGCGGCACAGGCAGGCAAGCGCATGACGTGGAAAACTGAGCGTGGGGGCAGTATCACCGTGACTAGGCTGCCAGATCGCGCCACAACCCAGATAACCCTGACCGCAGACGAAGCAAGAGTACTGAAGGAGCTCTTCCCGAGCGCGGCAAGGCTGCGAGAGTTCTGCCGAATTATGGCCGGCAAGGTGAAGGCAACAGAGCTGCCGAACGGGTATATTAAACTAGAGAAAAGAACAGAATGAGTGTAACGCGTGTAACGTTTTGAGGCACTCCTGTAACGTGAAAACGTTACAGGTTTTCTTATAGTGCAAGTGACTGATTTAACAGAGAGAGAGAGAGATAAATTAATTATTTGTTAGTAGTTGTAGCGCTGTTACGCTGTTTTTGGGGAGTGCGGCTGGGAAATTCCTTTTTCCCCCTTTCCTTGCTGGTTATAGAACATATCTTTCCGTGTTTTCGCTGAAAAGGGCTCCGGCAGCCACCCACCCTTTTTTGGCGTAACGTCACATCGATACCCCGTTGATTCTAAAGGCTTTTTAGACTAAGTGCGTAACCTATATTTTTTCAAGTCATTGATTTTAGGCAACAAAAAAGTGACGCTGTAACGTTTTTTTGGTTATAAAGTACTACGAGATTCTTTCATAACTATCTTCACCTTGTTCATAATACTTCCCACTTACCCCTATACTTGACAAACACGCCACCGTGTGATATACTTGTATCTTGCTTCGTACGTATTTATCCTAGTATTATCCCCTCCGGTCTAACGATTAGACCACCCTGTATAGGGTGCACAAAAGGACTCAAGATGACCCCCAACCTCAAGCTTGAACTGTTGCCGACTCTCGACGGTTTACCTTTACCCCTACAATATATAGAAGGCGTGCGTTATGTCATGCTGACAGGCCGCCTCTACCCGCTAGCGGAGTTTGTTGCCACTCTCCAGCACTACTCCAACCCCGAGGACATGCCCACCCTCTCGCTTGCCACCCTACCCACGGCCACGCGGGACCAAGATATTTACAAGCGCGTCACGTACGAGGGCCAGAGCATGGCGAAGGCTGGTGCCGTGCATGGCCTATCCCGCCAACGCGTTAAGCAGATCATTGACCACCTACGGGCCACCGCTGTAGCCCACCTACTTGACAAATAGGCTAGTATATGATATAATACATACTCAATACTGAGTTCTCGACCACAACCCAGCCGCCTATTGCTAGGCGGTCTAACAGTTAGACCCACCCTGCATAGGGTGACCACTACTAAGGACACATCATGACATTGCCCACTGCATACGACTTACTTGCCGCCCACTACGACAAACACAAATACAAGCGAGGTGCCTACGTAGGCTCCGCCCCGCTAGACGCTCACAAACGACGCAAGACAAACCAGCGCGTGACCGTCAGCCCTCTGTGTGCAGAGGTCGTGTGCCACAAAACCCCCATCCTTCGAGCCTATCCCGACGGTCGAGTGCAGCTCGACGCCAGCTCGTGGCGCACTAACGTCACCAAGGACACGCTCAACAGCGCCCTCGCACGTATCAAACTGCCGTCTCGAATCTATTCACACAAGCGGTTCGGACTCAGCCAGTGGCACCTGTACAGCCCCACCCACGGCCACTACGCCTTTTACGATGGGATGTATCTCAACCAACACGGCACACCCCGTCGATCCCTTCCGTTCAAGCGCAGGTGTATCGACACCACCCAATCCCGACCCTTCGCCGCTTCTGCACGGGAGTTCCGCTCAGTGTTCCCTGTGCTGCACGCTGGGGTGCCCGACACTAAAGACGCTGCCGCTGCCAACGATACGCAACAGCTCTATTACCAGCACAAGCTATATGACTCCCGAGCTGTTGCCCTTGCTATCACCACTCAGCCTGAGCTGTGGCCTGCCGTTGTTGCCGCGTACAGTCAACTATCTATTCACATCATGTGGCAACAGCGCAAGCTGCCAGCCAAGGACACCCTCAACCACATCCTCACTAAAGCCAAGGAGCACATGTACCACACGATAGAAACCCTCGTCACTCACATCCCTGCCTGAGTCTAACCGTTAGACCCAGTCAACTATCTATTCACATATCTATTCATCACCACTAAGGACACACCATGAAAGTCACACTGCAACAAGCTGCCACCCTCGTGCAGACCTGCGGACACACCAATACGTTCCTCCTGCGCGGTGCCCCGGGCATCGGCAAATCGAGCATCCTCACGTCCCTTGCACGTCACATGCCGGACTACCACCCTGCGTACATCGACTGCGCTAACCTAGACCTAGGCGACCTCGGGCTGCCTATCATTGACCGACCTGCCCACGCCATACCCACCACGACCTACGCCCCGAACGTACGGTTCGGTGCACACCAGCCACGCCCCGTGCTTATCATGCTCGACGAGCTGGGCAAGGCGTCCCGGCCGGTGCTTAACATGCTGTTGCCGGTCATCCTCGAGCGCAGGCTAGGCGACCATCCCCTGCCCCCGGGCTCTATAGTCTTTGCCACGACTAACCTCGACACTGACGGCGTGGGAGATAACATCCCGGCTCATGCGTACAACCGCATGACTGTGCTGCCTATTGCCAACCCCACGGCAGAGGAGTGGATCAACTGGGCCACATCCTCCCCTCACAACGCCATCGCAGCAGAGGTGCTGGCCTTCGCCCAAGAATATTCCCAAGTGTTCGAGTGTTATGCCGACGACCCCACGACCAAGAACCCGTACATATTCAACCCCCTCAACAACCAGACCCGTGCCTTCTGTAGCCCTCGGTCTCTCGCTCATGCCTCACACATCATCACGCATCGCCACACGCTAGGCGAAGCTACACTACCTGCCCTGATTGGCACCGTGGGTGAGTCTGCTGCCCGCGACATGGACGCCCTGCTGCGGCTGTCTGACAAGCTGCCGCCCACCGAGACTATTACCGAGCACCCGGACACTGCCCCACTGCCCCCGGACACTGCCAGTTACTTTATCTTGGCCTTCAGGCTGGCGATGGACACGACCCGCACGACTATCGCCCCTGTCATGACGTATATCAACCGATGGGAGTCGTTCGAGGCCCGGGCGCTGTACATCACCACCGTGGCGGGCAACCGTGACAAGGCCCCGATGGCCTGTGCCGACTCGCTGTTCCGGCGTGCAGCGTCGGATATGGGCAAGTACTTCTAACCGTTAGACCCACCCTGTATAGGGTGCACCAGCATGGAGACCACTATGACACAACACACACCCGGGCCGTGGCACGTCGGCGTTAAACAAGCTGAAAAGATCATTTACGACGCTAGCGGCTGGGCAGTGGCGAATGCCACGGTCTACCACGGCGAGAATGATGCAAAAGCAAACGCTCGCTTGATCGCCGCTGCGCCTGACTTGTTGGAGGCGCTGAAAACGCTGCAAAGCATGGCGTCTACGTTTCCAAACGAACTTCACAAAGATCATCCGGATGTAGTCGCAGCCCGTGCCGCCATTGCCCGAGCAACAGGAGATAACCAATGAACTTAATCGAAGAGGCCACGATAGGCCAGCACTACATCTGCCCCGTGGAGTACGGCGACGTGACCGGACTGACTGATCACGAGGAGGCCCAGCTCAACCAATGGCTAGCCCACTACCCCGGCGCCACGTTCGTATTCGGAGATGAGGATGAGTTCGCCCGGTGTGAGATCACCGGGCTAATGGGTAACTGTGTGAAGGTGAAGATATATGAAAGCGCATGAACGAATGCTCTACACGGCTTTTTTTGTAATGTTAGCTGCGCATGTGGGCCTTTTAGCCCTATGGATAACAAATGGGGCAAGCCTGCTCGTGATGTCACTAAACACTGCGCTTTCTGGCCTTGTTGGTTTCACCTGCGCTGTTGTTGTTGATTATTGGAAACGTAACCGGAGATCAATATGAAACCCAAGTGTGACTGCCTTAATTTCTGCGGTGACGACCCGCACATCGACAAGGGGCTGGTGCGACCGTGCCCGACCTTCCAGCAGGAGACGGCTAGGAAGCGATTGCACGACGCAGCACCTGACCTGCTCGCCTCGTGCAAGGAGTTGATTAACTGTGCTGACCATAACCGGGACATGGCCGAGATACGTAGGGCGCGTGCAGTAATACGTCAAGTGGAGGGGAAATGAAAGCACATGAGCTGCTGATGTTCGCCGCTAACACTATCAAGGGCGAGTACCCGGAGGAGCAGTGGCCGGACTACCACGTGCCCGAGATGGAGCGCGCTGCCGCCGTCCTGCCTCAGCTGACCGACAACATCGAGAAGCTACTCAAACTGAACGCCGAGCGGGAGGAAACAGTGCGGAAGATGATACGCCTGACTCTGGCCTGTATGCCCGGATCGAAAGAGTACGTACGTCTTAATCTCAGCTCCGATTCTTACCAGAAGAAGCAGCATACAGAACGACGCAAGAAGTTAATCCAATCCCTTGAGGAGTATGCAAATGAAGGCAAGTGAACTGACAGGTATGGCGCTCAACCTAGCGGTTGATCTTGCCGAAGGGTGGCAGCTAGTCACCGCCACAGACAACGCAGGTAGCTACCCATACCTGATGAAAGGAGACAAATATAAAGACCCTAAAAAGTCACGGTATGCGTCCAGTTGGATGCACGCAGGGCCGATCATCGAGCGGGAGAAAATTTCAGTGGCTTATGAGCCTTCATTGCTTTACGACGATTCATGTCGCTGGAAAGCACTCTTCCCAATGAGTGACAGAGAGCATGAGTACGGCCCAACCCCCCTCATTGCAGCCATGCGTTGCTACGTCGCCTCAAAACTGGGCGACGAGGTAGACGTGCCGTTCTAACCGCTAGACCACCCTGTATGGGGTGCCAATTATTACCAAGGACACAATCGTGAAACTACGTAAACCCGGTGGGCAACCACCGTTTCGGGCGGACTATGGGATATACATCAAAGAGCTGCTTTCTACCATTCCGGCCACGTTTGCAGTAACTAGCAAGCGACATGCTGCCAGTGTGCGGTTTTTGTACAAGCTGGCGGAGTACCTAATGAGTGAAGAATACGCAGCTAAATCAGCCAAAGCTCTGGCCAAGAAAAACGGAGATCACCATGCTACGACTTGAGACAACATCAAACGGACGCACGATTGTGCGGTTACACAAGGACTGGAACCCGACACGGATAGGCCGAGCCTATACGCCACGGCCACAGATGTATGACCACCAGCGTGACCTGACACGCTTACAGACAGCACTACTTAAGGAGGCCAAGCAATGAGTGACTATCTAAATGTTGACGAGCTACGGGACAGAGTGTCCGAGCTAGAGGATGAGCGCGATCAGTTCCTCGATGAGACGTGCGAGGAGGCTGGCATCGACGAAGACCACGACGACTACAACAACCTGCGCGAAGAGACTGCCGAGGTATGGGAGAAACAACAGCCCGAGGGTCAGGAGTACGCCAAGCTAATCGACATTATCGAAGAGGTAGGTAGTGCCGACTTTCTCATTCATGAGAGTCATTTCAGCGACCATGTGCGGGAGATGCTGGAGGACGGAGGCGACGTGCCCAAGAAGTTGGCGTGGTACATCGAGATCGACTGGGAAGCTACCGCAGAGAACATCAG
The DNA here is from genome assembly GCA_003820635.1 of Verrucomicrobiaceae bacterium. The sequence goes on from RPOS01000009.1 coordinate 6,154, forward strand.
ATCAGACTATTCCACCATTGAGATTGACGGACAGACTTATTACTACAGGGACTAATCATGAACAACGTAGAAAAAACCGCATTGGATCGTGCTGTGCTGCTGCTCAACTCCATCAAGGCAAAGTACAAGATCATCTCCCCAGACGGCACGGAGTACGGCGAGCTTGTGCTGGCCCCCGTCAAAACAAAACGTGTCTCGGCGCATCCGATTGGGGAGATGAGTAACTACTACCGACCAATGGTGATAGATATGCAGCCGGGCGATATGCGCATTGTGCCTGCGGGTAAATATGAGCTCGAAGGACTGCGCGGCACCATGTCTGGGTGGTTCACTGCACGTTGGGGTAAAGGCGCCGTTATCACCTCAGTCAACAAGCTCAATAACACTATTGAGGTGCTTCGCGTGGTCTAACCATTAGACCTGCTTCGCATCACGCTAACTACCAAGGAAACCAC
>RPOS01000010.1 GCA_003820635.1 Verrucomicrobiaceae bacterium
CCGTGCGCTGTATGTGCCACCGTAATAACTGACGAGCCCAACGTAGCCGTGAAGGGGTTGGTCAGCGTAGCCGTTAGCCGCAGAGGCGTGATGTCGTTGTAGTTACCGCCAGACTCGATGTAGAACTTGAGGTTAGTGCCCACACCCATCAGATTCAGGCTGGCCAGCGTAATCCAGTTCCACAAGCTGCGGCACACGCCCAAAAACGTACTGGCTGAGATACGCACCCACCCGCCTATCTTTTCGGGCGTGCCTTGGCGAAACCGTACTTTATCACCGTCATACCAACCGCCTTCAGTGGTGTATCGCGTGGTTTCTTTATTCAATCCCGGCTTCAAAACCAATTTCTTTAGCGGCACAATGCCTCCTTATGCGGTCATGGTCGCAGCGTCTTGTTTGACCTCAGCCACGCGCCGTCCCCAGCCTTTGCCGAAGGTGTTCCATGTGGGTAGGTCTTGCAAGAAGGCGAGGCGAACGGCGTTATAGCCAACGACGAGCAGTTGTGGGTCGGCGGCTTTAGCAGCGGCGAGTGTTTTGGGGCCGAGGGCGCCGTCTTGGGTTGTGCCCAGCGATTGCTGAAGCCATTTGATCGCACGACCCGCGCCGCTATTCACTGCGGCATCAAACACGCAGTAATCCACGCCGGCAGGCAGATCGTCGCCGCAGACTTTATCCCAGTATTTGCGTTTATAGAGCGGCTTGACCATCTCCGGGGTAAGCCCGCGCATGGTCTTCTCATCGACAGTATGGCCGACCCACTCTTCCCAGACGCGCTTAGTCACGCCGAGATTGGTCATGCCGCCCGGGTCAGACGGGTGATTTACATAACCGCCCTCATGCCGGATGAGTTTGGCAAACGCTGTGTCGAAGTTTTCTTTCACTTGTCAGTCCGTGATCGTAGAAGTTTAGTCCCACTGGCACGGCTGACTGCACGACGGTGAGCAGGCCGGACCGCTCACCGCCATTGTACTGCTTACTCCGCTGCGGGTTCTTCCGCAGGCTGCACTTGAGGCTGAGCTTGCTCTTTAATCTTCTCGATTACAGCAGCAACAGCTTCGTAGGGCAACTTGGACAGGCCCACCAAAACGATTTGGGTTTCTTCAATAGACAGTTCGAGCTTAATCATGTGTTACTCCAAGGAGGTGGAAGGGACGCATCAACCGGGTTTTGCTGCAAAGCAATTTGATCGGCAATGCCTTGCTCATATTGGGCCACTTGCTCGGTTCCCAAGGCATCCACCACCCAGCCTTGCACCGTCTCTTCGGTAAGCTGATCGTAAGGTGTGAAGGCTGCGGGCGACGGAGCCGGTACGCCTACAGAGCCGTACACATTGGCCGAGTAAGTACCGTCAGTGCCGATCAAGCGCCAATTCACGTTATACACCACATTGGTCAAGCCATCCTCAGACAGCTTCACATCCAGCGGATTGAACACCCATGTATAAGTCACAGCCATTTTATGCGCCCTTCTTCTTGTCGTAAATCGACCAGCCCACACCGGCCAGCGCCGACGCGCCGCCGATGATGGCTTCAGCCGCGCCGCCATCCACACCATATTTAACCGCAAACCCCCCGGCAATCGCCGTGAGGATGTGTCGCACCAATGCTTGAATAAGTACAGGATTCATTTTGATCTCCTTAAGCGCCTGCCATTGTGATCCAGTTTGTACCATCCGACACCAGCGTTACCCACTTGCCTGCTGTTGCCGCCAAAATTGCCGTACCCGCTGCCCCGCCAATCAAGGGTACTACGTTGCTGGAAGCTGACACCACCGTGAATGCGGCGATGGTTTTAAGCATCACCTCACGCCCAGTCCAGCTAGATGCCGCTGGCAGTGTCACTGTAATCGTCGCCGTGCCATTACAGATCAGCCAGTTTTCTGCGTCGCCAAGGGTGAAGTTACCGGTCTTGGTCACGGGTGCATTGCGGCCGAAGGAACCGTTCACTTGCAGCTTATTAACCGGCGTAGTCGTGCCAATCCCCACGTTGCCACTTGACAAGGCAGTAATACGCTCAAGGGAGTTTGAAAACACCGAAAATGAGGACGCCGTAAAAGTGCCAATATAGTTGGCACCAATAACGGTACGGTGCGACAAATCCGAGCGGTAAAGCGAAATGGCTGAAGTTGCGTCGTTCGTTCCAAGCAATTCAATTCGGGAGTTGCCTTGCGGGGTAGTGCCGCCGATTAGCAAATTGCCCGTAGAGTTGATGCGCATCCGCTCTGCCGGAGCGTTATCTACAGTACCGGTTGACCCAGCGGTCGCTGTCAGGAATGTAATGATCGACGTGCCTGTGCCGGTGGCTGTGCCCGAGCTCAACAGCAACGTACCGCCGGTCTTATCGGTTGCCCCACTTGTTGCACCACCTGACTGCAATGTCAGGTTGTTACCTGCTGTATTAGCTGTAGTGTGCCGCTCCATCCAGATCGTGCGGGCAGCATTGCCTCCAAGGGACAAGAGGTTAGTTGGAGTAGTGGTGCCAATCCCAAGATTCCCAGACGCATCCAGCGTCATTGCTGAGGTAAAGGTGATCGTTGCGCCTGCGGTGCCGGAGGGGGCTGTTGCCCAGACATGTTTTCCGGATGTTTGCGTATAGGAAGTTGCAAAACCAGTATTTATATACGCGTCTACGTTTGAGGTATTTTGAAAACTATTGCTTGTAAGTACCGTCCAATAAGTTCCCGAAGAGTCTTGAGAAAATAAAGCGCCGCCAACGCCAATCTGCAATGCTTTTGTTCCAGCTGCCGTTCTCCAAGCACTGGGCGTTATCCCTAATCCTAAGTTGCCTGCGCTGTCGATGCGCATGCGTTCCGTATCGCCGCCTGTCGAAAACCGAATGACCCCCGCAGCATTCCGGGCACCAATCGACAAGCCTCCCGTACTTGCCGCCGACGTAAGTAAAGCAGCGGAACTTGCAAGGCGTACACCAGTAGGCGTAAATCCACTTCCGTAAGCAGCTAGAATTGCATTACCGGAATCAGAACCGGCTTGTACAGATGAGGAGGCGGCTGCCCCCGTATCCAGATTTACGACGCTTATACTAGTGTCCGCGTTTTGCGTTTTAGACGCTTGTACAAGAGTTGTGGGCGCATTCGTTCCAATCCCCACGTTGCCAGAAGCATCAACACGCATCCGTTCGGTTGAGTTTGTACCAAAGACTAAAGCTGCACTGACATAGTTTTGAATGAAAGCAATGTTGTCTGATGCGGTTCCATACCCCTGCCCGATCATAAAACGATTGTTTGTTGCAGCGTTATTGTAGAACGCCAATACTGCTGAAGCCGCTGCGCCGCCTTGAATTACGGCTGGATTGCTGCCGGTTACTCCTGCCACCAGCAATTTAGAGCTATTAATTGCGGCTGTTGCACCTATCAGCACTTCGCCTGCGCTGGTGATGCGCATGCGCTCGGCATACGCAGTTGCTCCAGTGCGTTGACCCCACACAAAGATTGGGGAATTTCCAGTGGCCGTGGATACCGCGCCAAAGTAAGCATTTTGTAAATCGCCAGCTGCACTTCTGGAGGAAAAATTAACCCCGCGAAAGACATCTGCGGCTTGCGCCAAGTTAACAATCGAGGTCAGTGATCCAATTGGGACTGCGTCTATTGCAGATGTAGAGGTGTATGTATTAGCTAAAGTTTGCTGTACCTGCAAAAGTGTACCGGGTGCGTTTGTGCCAATACCGACGTTGCCTGCGCTGTCGACTGTCAGGCGTGCATTGCCATTAGTGGTCAACTGCAAAGCGGTCGCGTTATTTGTCCCCACCAAAGAGGAATAGGCAAGCCCGCTGACAATCGCACTGCCTGCACTATTGTTCACCCCACCAACATACGCCCCGCCCGTATTGGTGATGCTGATATAGCTGGCGCCAGTTGTCTGGCCATTGATAAGCAGAGGGATAGCTGTGGCAGTACCGATTGTCAGCGGGGAGCCGGGAGTAACTGTGCCAATCCCCACGTTGCCTGCAAAGTAGTTAGCCGCGGTGCCATCAATATAAAGGTTCCACTTATTCGCGCCAGCGGCGACGACTGAAACGAGGCCGTAGTTGTTGGTGCCTGCAACCTTTTCGTCAATGTAAATACCGTAATTGTTGGTAATGGTAGAGCCTGCGCCACGAAGCGCATCCCGAACCCATAAGCCTGCCGCGTAAGCGGTTGTAAATGCCGCCGCTGCGGTGCCTGCCTGCACTCGCGCAGCTTCCACGCCTGCTGTTGCGGCAGACGTAGCTGTTAGCGATAGCACAGACCCGAATTGGGATGTTCCCGTCAGACCGCTGGGGATAACTCGCAGACCTTGAGAAGCTGTTGGTGTGCCCCCCACTGACATATACCCATTCACCGTGACGGTGTCGGTAGTGGCGTTCCCGAGAATGACGTTGCCGGTAAAGTTAACGTTGCCAGAGGCATCAAACCCGCCGTAGGTTGTTCCGTTGACATTAAATGTAATGCTGCTTACTGCGGCATCAACCGACCCGATAAAGAGCGTATCACTGGCGTTAATGCCCAGCATCCTTGTCGTCGTGCCCGCTGCGATCTTGCCGCGAACGTATTGAGCATTGTCGATTTGAAGATCGCCAGCCCCGATAGTCAGCTTGTTGGTGGGGCTAGTAGTGCCAATCCCCATATTTCCATTATTTAAGATTCGAGCAGCTTCTGTCGCACCGTTGTTGCCCACTTGGAAAATAATGTCTGCGCCGGTGGTGCCTACACTTGAGGTGGAGCGCAGCGTTAGTGTGCTGGTCGTGGTTGTGCCGCCAATATGCAGCGGAAAGGTGGCGGATGTCGTGAAGGTTGGCGTGGCGAGGGTAGGACTGGTGCCGAACACCAGTGCGCCTGTGCCAGTTTCGTCTGTCACGGCAGTTGCAAGGTTTGCGCTGGAAGGCGTAGCAAGGAAGGTGGCTATCCCGGCGCCAAGGCCAGACACGCCCGTGCTGATTGGCAAGCCGGTGCAGTTCGTCAGCGTGCCCGATTGCGGGGTGCCCAAAATGGGCGTTACCAACGTGGGTGACGTAGCTCGCACCACACTGCCTGTGCCAGTGTTCAATGTCCATGTCGGCGCTGTGCCTGTGGATGTCAGCACGTAGTTCGCTGCGCCGATGGCGAGGAAGGTCGTGGTATTAGCCGCCGACTGATACGGTACTGAGCCTGCTGCGCCACCGGACAAGTTAGTCGCTACTGCGGGGGCCACTTCCACGAAGTCTGTGCCATTCCACACAACCACGGCGGTCTTGCCGTTGGCCACGGTCACGCCTGTGGTGGGGCCGACACCTCGAATCACTACGCCGAAGCCGCCGGTGGTGCTGTTGATAACCACATAGAGCTTAGACTGTGCGGGGGCAGTGATATTGCGCAAGACGGTACGAGCGCCGCTGCACAACAGGATCGCTTGGCGGGCTTGGTTAGACGCACCCGTGGTGGTTGTCAGGGTGACATCGGCGTCAGTGCTGAGTGTGGTCGTGCCAGAGACAGCCGAGTCCAGCAGCGAAGTGATGGAGTTGTTGACTGTGTCGCCCCATGTGCCGGCAAGCTCACCCGTTACCGGAAGCGCCAGACCAAGAAGCGATGTATATGCAGTTGCCATGTTTTGTCCTTACGCAGCTACTTGCTGCCAATTTGGAGATTGAGTATCCGGCACCGCCGTCCACGTCGGTGTTTGTGCGTCATTAACCGGCGTCCATCCCGGAACTTGCGTGTCGTCTATCGCACCCCAACCGGGGGTCTGAGCATCTGAAACATTATTCCATCCCGGCGTTTGCGTGTCATTGATTACCGCCCATGCAGACACGGGTGCGGGCACAACTGCCCAGCCACCATCTGGTGCTGCTGGGATGCTAGTCCATACCGGCAATTGAGTGTCATCAATACTCGCCCACGTTGGGATTTGCCCGTCCGGGATAACCACCCAAGCGCCGCTCGGTGTTGTAATGCCTGTCCAATTGGGAGTCTGGCTGTCATCAATAATGCCCCAGACATTGACGTCTCCAATGACACAGACTGCACGCACGCCTGTTGGATAGACTTCTACATCGCTTGTAGCCGTGACTGTGCCGATTGCGCCAGTAGCTGATACGCCTGTGGGGTAGACCTCTGCGGTGCCAGTGATCGTAACTGCACCCACTGCGCCAGTGGCAGATACGCCCGTGGGATCAGCATTAGCGCCAGCCGTTACTGATACGGTGCCAACCGCACCTGTGGCCGATACGCCTGTCACTGACACCACAACATCGGTCACAACCGTGACTGTGCCGATTGCGCCCGTGGCAACTA
>RPOS01000011.1 GCA_003820635.1 Verrucomicrobiaceae bacterium
ACAGTTTGACCGGGCTGACGAGTGAAGTCGTGAACAACCACAGGCTCCACTGCCATTTCGGCAATGTAAGCAGGGTGGGGACGGTAGAGTTCCGCACCCAGAATCTTTGGAAAATCGTTCTCCTGGTCTCTAGTTTCTTAGAGGGGTGGACTATCTCTTCATCCCTGTGGGATGCCGGACGCTAAATCTGGTATTACGTAACAAGAACGTGTTACCCCCAGTAGTCTCTGCACCTTCCAATCACGCTTGATTGGCTTGGCTCAGGATTACCCTCGTCTTTACGTTAGGGCTTCCCTGAATTCATCCAGTTTGCACTCATCGATTGCTCGGTGAGGTGACAACGTTGAGCGTTCAGTTGAGGCGTGTTAAGCTTGGAAATCTGTTTATGAACAAAATGAATCCAAAACTTGTACCCGGATTTGGTAATCTTTACTTGACGGAAGAAGGAAAAGCTTTTGAAAAACAACTTGATCCCGACAATCAAGAATATTTTCAAGAGATACCCATTCGCTCAACCAGTGTTTATGACCGTCTTTCAGTTCTTGTAGATGGAAAAAGAAAAAGATTCAATCTCCATGTTTTGATGGCCGTTGCTTTTTTGGGGTTGGATCTGCGTTCCCATGGAACCAGTAACTTTTCCCTGCAAGTAGATCACAAAGACAATGACAAGAGGAATAATCGACTTGACAATCTTGAGATCGTTACCAAACAAACAAATCTAACAAGGGCCTGGAAAACGGGTTGTTACAAGAACAATGGTTTTGCCAGTAAAGGGAAGCCGAAGAAGTCTTTGAGAAAGTTTTCTTCGGAAGACGTGGCTCAAATCAAAGCTTTAAAGGAAGCTGGTCTTTCTTATAGAAAGATTGCTGAAAAGTTTGACTGTAACCACGGAGCTATTTACCAAATCTTGAAGGGCTACACCTACCAGGATCTGAACTAGCTATCAATGAACACTTTGGTTTATCCTCCAGTGTCAGTGTTTTTATCGGGTGAAAGATAAAGACACATGTGTCTTATCTAACAAAAATTTTAGCAGGTGGTAACTCAAAAGTTACATGTACTGCATGGTCGGCACGCCCATACGCGCCATACTGGTGTTGTTGGAACCGTAGCTTTCGGGGTCAATTGGTGCACCTTGCTGGAACCCAGGGATGCCCATGGCACCGGCAAGGCCACCAGCGGCTAAACCGCCGAGACCAGCAGCACCTGCGGCAAGGGGAACACCAGCAACTGCAGCTGCCTCTTGACTAATGCCACGGTTGATGACATCAGCCACAGGACCCATTGCGCCACGAGCAAATGCGGCACGCTTGCTGCCAGCTGGGGCAGAAGCACCAATAGCACCAAGGCCTTCAATTGCTGTAGATGCAGCAGCTGCACGAGCAGGACCGGCATATTTACCAGCCAGACGTGCGGCGCCAAGAGCACCACGGGCACCCAGACCTGCAGCTACGCCGCCAAGTACAGCACTACCTGGATCTTCGCCCTGTGCGGCAAGAGCCCCGCCTGCCAGAAGACCGGCGGCGACGGGGACTCCATATGCAAGACCAGGACGACGTTGTCCTAATGGTTGCATTGCCTCACTCCATCACGAAGAGTTTGTTAGACACGGTGCCAGGCTGAGCTTGGTTCAGAACGCGCCAGGCATTCTGGGGATCACGCGCCATCATGTCGTTGAAGGTGCCCCAGAAGTTGGTGGGTTGCTGAGGAGCAGCTGCAGCAGGAGGAGCAGGGAACTCGCCATAAGCATACGGATCAACCTGCTCGGTTGGGTAACCATAAGCTTCCAAATCTTGCTCACCTTCGTGAACAGGATATGGACCTTCAGGACCAAAGAAGCGAATGGTGTAATCGCTCAGCACATCAGGGTTGGTCAGAATCTCGTTATAGGCAAGATTCTCAGTGTGAGACTGGGTAGCAAATTCGGCATACTCTTGAAGAGTACCGGTCATTTCCTGGCCCCAGGCAACAGCGCTATCCAGCAGGCCTTCGAGTTGAAGGGCGTAATTATTTAGAATTGCGGGAGCTTCGCTTCCGAACGCTGCGATTACTTGCTGGCTTTCCAGGCTCAGACCCTCCGAGGAGGTTGGGGAAGAGCTGGGCGAGTAAGCCTGGTTGGTTGACCAAGTCTGCGGAGCCGATTGTTGCGTAGCTTGGCTGCTCACCGAACCGTAGTTGGCTTGGCCGTAGCTCGTCGTCGGAGCTGATGGTTGACCCTGGAACGGGGATTGAACTGGTGCGCTCAGTAGATTCACTACTTTGTTGAACGCCGACTCCCATGGGTTCCCCTGTACTTCCGCCGGTTGGGATTGGGGGGCGTACTGAGTAGGGGCTGAGGGTTGGTAAACCGGGGCCGCCTGAGGTGCTGCCACCTGGTAGTTCACCGGGGCTGCTTGGTACGAGACCGGGGCTTGGCTCGGCTGGTAAGACGGAGTCACGTAACTGCTCGGCGCTACTGCCGGAGTCGGGCTCGTCTGTGGGATCGATTGGACGGTAGCGTCCTGCATAACTCATCTCCTTTTGTAATGCTTCTAAAGTTCGATACAGATATGGAGTTAAATCCAACCTGGGATCGGCAGCCATCGGAAGGTTTGGCGACTGCGGGTGAGGGGTCTGCATCAGGCCGCCCACCAGGCGAGAGAATTGGGCAAAAGCGCCCTGTAGTTCACTCACCATCCTGAACGGAAACCCAGATAACATCTCGGCCCGTTCCTCATCCGTTTTAGACGGGAAGAGGTATTTCAGTGCTTCAATGCTATCAACACCTAATTCTTGCAAGTTGCGTACCACAATTGAGTTGTTAAGTACGTCTTGCGTGGAATCCTCGTAAACAGGTCCTGTCCACCTCCACAGCATAGTGACATCACCATCTGGAATGAGGCCCGTTACACCAGGGGGAACAGTTTGGGCTTGGATAGCAGAATTAATCGCTTCTTGCACCAAGGCTTCAAATTGTTCTGCAGCCTGTGTATAGCCGTCTCTTTCTTCTTTGGTTGCACCAGTGGGGGGTTCCACCGGACGTTCAATACCAAGAGCAGCTGCTAACGACATGCGGAATAGCTGTTCTTCTTGATAAATAATTAGTTCAAGACAACGGCAAACACCATAAGTGTAAATAGCATTTGCTTTTTTCTTGGATGTGGCGGACACACGACCAAACAAGGACTTGTATTCGGTTGCGGTTACGCCTGCAGAAATAGACAGTTCATCTACACCCCCAAGAGCAGTACGAATTTCTTCGCGGTACTGGCGAGCAAAATTATTTTGGTCTCCAGTGATGGCATCTGGGACAATGTAGCCAACACGGTCATTTGGCTCCAGGTTTGCAATCACGCGTGGAACACGGATCTGACCATCAACGCCACGGGAGATTGGATCAGACTTAAAAGTAGACCGACTCAGGGGGCTCGCTCCAGCAAAGCCAGAGTTTGCAGCAATAGAAGGACGCTGTACAACAGAGTCCCCGCCTGATTCCATCAGGTCTGTCTTGGGGCGAGACGAAAGGAGTGTTGGGTTACCAAAAAACTGAACGTTCTTACGCATGGTGCGCACCAAGTCATCGTGCGTGACGATGTGATTGGCTAAAGCATCAAACTCACCAACGCCTTCTTTAGAGAAGCCCTTGGGGTTGTTGAAGATTTCAACGCAAGGAATGAAACCTAGAGAGTTTTTAAAAGACTTAGAGCGCCCTGGCGCCATTGCGGCAGGCATCTCAAATGACATCTCAGCATCTGAGTGCGTCTCTTCGATCTCGTTGGCCTTGATCGAAAGGCGGATATAACGCTTGGCTCCAGGCTCACCTGTAAGTGACGAACCTGTTGCGTTGGCTACGTTGATGCCGTCATGAGCGCCGCCCGCCTTACGCACCTTGTAGCTATAGATGATCACCACTTCTTCGAGTTCACCGTCTACGTTGTAGTAGCTGCGGTACTCGTGCTCCCTGAAGTAGTAAATACGATAGTTTTGCTTTGTGGGACGAATATAAAAAATACCCTTGCCATCACAAAGGAAATAATCCCAGATGGAATCAAGGCGGATATCAATTTGATTGTATTTAACTACGCGATCAATAAAGTCTTTGCGTTGAGCACCAAAGTTATCTTGTCCGGGAAAAAACTCAACCCCTTGGCGAATGCCAAAAAGTTTCATCTGCGCTAGGTGTGACGCAACAACACCAGTATCTACAACCGTACCAGAGTCTTTTTCGAGGTACGACTCAACAATTTCGTCAAGCCTGGCCTTAGCGTCGACAGCCATTAACTATTTTCCTCGTTACTTTCTTCAATCTTAGCAGTTTTCTTTTGTTGTTTTTTGTAATGCAACCAGCGTTCAAAATACATAAGTTCTGCTGGCGCAAAAAGCTCAGGGTGTTCCAGGGCTTTCTTTGCTAGCTTTTTCTTTTTCATTAGACGCCTCGCAAGCCAGTGCCACCCATGCTAGTGCGTTGCATAATATCTTGAATTGCTTTATCAATTTGCGGGCCAGTCCCCATTTCGCCTTTTTGCAAAGAGCGAAGAAGGATTTGATCATCTGCACGTTCTTGCGCTGAATACGGAGGATCCATGCTAATTGGCTCAAATGCCTGTCCGTACTGGGGACCCCCAAAAAACTGTGCATTTTGAAGGCCGCCCAGATTACCAATCGCTCCCATCGGATCACTGACGGGCACAGAGGCGCCTTTTACTTTTGGTCCATGAATTTCACGAAAACGTTTTAGGACATCCCCCCGTGGAATAGCCTCGA
>RPOS01000012.1 GCA_003820635.1 Verrucomicrobiaceae bacterium
AGCCTGTCTGGCCTCTGGGGCCATCACAGACATGCTCACAAGCTTACGCAGGAACGGACGATTCCGCCCATTCTCAGCCCATGTTTTCGTCTCGGGTCTTACACCCGCTGCGGTGAGTGAATCAATAACCGGCTGAAGTTCCGGCGGCACAACACGTTTGGGTGCAAGCGTAGGCTCAGGCACCGCCTCAGAAACAGGCTGCACTGGGGCAATTGGCTCCAGCGGCTCAATAGCTGCTTGTGTTGTTCCGGTGATGCCGGCTTCGGCTTTGGGGGCTTCAAACTTGAACGCGCCTTGCCCGGCACGTTCCATCTGCTTGGGTGTTGTGGTCTTGGGCTCAGCGGCTAGCGGCTCCTTGCCCCGCTCAAGTCCCGACTCCCGCATCTCAGTCGGCGTGAACAGCCGGCCTTGGCCCTGCGCTGTGTAGCCTCTGGCAGCAAGTGCTTTGGATCGGTCTGATTCCTCTTTCAGAAAACCTTTGAGGTCTTCCATCCGCGTCCGGCTCTCGGGCGTTTTCGGCCCGGCCTTGAGCAGATCGAGTTCTTTCTGTGCCCATCCTGTGCCTTGTGCTACAGGCAGGCCAAGCTCCATCTGTTCAGGCGGAGTCGTTACTTCCGCTTGTGGCGGCGCAACCGCAGGCTCAGGCTGTACCCGAGCTTGAGGCGCTTCAAATTGCGAGAACAATTCGCCCTGACCTTCAGGCGTCTCGCGCACTTCCGGTTGTGAGAATGCACTTGCAGCAGCTTTCTTGGCTTCGCTTTCTTGCTGCGCTTTCTCTTCTCGACCCCGTGTGATCGAGGCGATAGTCATCTGCTTCTGCTGCTCGGTGATCTCGGCAATACGCTCTTTGACGTTGGGAGCCTGCGGGCCTTGCATCAGCTGTTGCTTCTCCTGCTCCAGCTGCCCGTATTGCTCCTGCATATACGGCCCCATCGCACCGATGGGTGTCTCCCCTTCGGCCTTAACGCGCTCCCGCTCCCGCGCCGCGAGGATGCGTTGCTGGGCTTCTTGGCGTGCTGCATCCGCAGCGGTAGGTTGAATCTGCGTTAGTTCCGCTCGGGCCTGTGCCCGTGATGGCAGCCCGGTAAGGGCACCCAACCCGCCCCCGCCGATACCTGCTTGGTATGCGGCCTCGCCGTATTCGTTAAAGGCTTCGGGAGACATTACATCGAGCCCAGCTTGCGCCCGCTCAAGGACCGATTGCGCAATTTCAACGGGGATTTCAGTAGCGCCTCGCGCAGCGCCCCGGGCGGTCGCGCCCAGTGCCGAGCGTTCCGCTTCTTTAATCAGAGCTTGCCGGGCCTGCGCTGTGGCCAGCGCCGCGTCGTCGGCAATACCCAGCACACCCTTTACCAGCCGCTTGCCTAGTACCGCCCCAGTGCCCACGGCTTCTAACGCTGTCTGCCCTACCGCAGTGCCGTACGCCGCAGGTCGATCAATGCTGATAGGCTTGCCAGCTTCAGCTTGTTCTTGCGCTTGCCGCTCGATATTCGAGCCCGCCATCGACCCATATAGCGCAGTTCCCGCCCCCAGCAAACCGCCCACTATCGGGCCTACTGGCGCGAAGGGGCCGAGAACCGGTGCTGCCGCAGCCCCGGCAAGTGCTCCCGCCTTAGTACCGGCAATAGTTGCCGCCGCCGCAGGGGCCATACCCGCCACCGCTCGCGGCACTTGAGACGCCGCTTCGCCCAGCGCAGACAAAATACCCCGCTTCTCGTAAGCTTCCTTGACTGGTGCAAACGACACGCCCTCACCGGCCTCTTCCGAAATCTTCTGCGCCCGCTCCATGCCTGCTTTCGCAGCAGCTTCTGGGGCCGTAAGCGCCTCAAGCCCTGTCTGTGTCGACGACACAAACTGCTTAGCACCACGCTTAAGTTCGCCTAAGACGGTGGATTGTTTTGGCGCTGCTGCAAGATGCGAAATAATTTCCGCATCAGAATAGCCAGACTGTCTTGCGGCAGCGGCATCAAACTTAGCCTCACTGGCCAAGAAGTCGGCAATCTCCGCGTCCGAATACCCAGAAGTACGGGCACCTGCTATGTCAAAAGCCATAACTTACCTCTTGAATGATGTGAGCGGCGGACGATTTGCGGCGGCTGGTGCGGCGGCTGGTGCGGGTGCGCCAATATCTTCAGGAGGCGTTTTCTTAAACTCCGCATAAATTTCCCGCTTACGGTTTTGGTACTCCGTGTCACGTTCTTTTTTCAACTGCGCAGCAATATCGGCATCAAACGTGGCCCGTGCTGCCCGTGGGTCTTTAGCGTATTTAGCATCAATGATTTTTTCTTCGGCTGCCAGTCGTTGCCGAATCATATTCGATGTTTTTTCGTCCAGCCCCAAAGCTCGGTTTTGCTCTCGAATAATCGCGTCGCGTTCAGCAATTTCTGCGCGATTTTCGGCATTCTTTACCCCAACCGCATAGGTCGCCCCGGATTGCATCGCTGCTTTCCGTGCCTCAGCAGCAGTTTTAGCTGCTTCCTTACCGGCACCAGACCGCGCCGTCTCCTGCGTGACTTGTGCACCTAGCCCGGTTTCGCGCAGTTTCTGAAGCTGGTCTTCAAGCGCAGCTTGTTGTTCGAAAGCCTCACGTTGCGCGGCACTCATACCGGCACCACCGGCGCCCAGTGCCATACCCAGCGTGCGCTGGCTAGACATGCCCCGCAGGAACTCGGTAAGCGGGTCTTTCTTGGGCTGCTGTGCCATGCGCTGCTGAAGCTGAGCAATGCCTTGTTGGGCCAGTTCTTGCTGTTGCTGGTACAGAGGGTCAAACCGCTTGCGGTATGCGTCTTCTGCTGCGGTAGCGCGAGCTTCCGGCGAGGCTTGAATGTCTCCCATGAAGCCTTTATTCAATGCTCCTTGCAGGGCTTGCATCTCGTTAGGCTGCGCGGGCTGTCGAGCAGCTTGGGCGGGCTGTCGTGCAGCTTGAGCGATGCCTTGAGCGGGGGCAGTTTGAGCGGGCGGTACTTGCGCAGGCGCAGCTTGAGCGGGTGGTGCGCCGGGCGGCACTTGTGCGGGCGCAGCTTGCGGAGGTGTCGGTGCGGCCTGTGCAGGAGCAGCGGGTGCGGGCGCAGCTTCAGCTGGAGTAATTCGGCCTACTGCGGTACGCATACCGCCAGAAATAAATGTCTCTGGATTAGCTTTAAACGCGGAAAACATCTGCGGATTGCTAATCAGCTCACTGCGGTTTTTTCGAATGTAATCCCGCACGGCAGTGCGGCGGTCGTATTCGCCAGACGGTAGTGTGAGCGCCCCCTGCAACGGTCCGCTTTCGTATTCAGATTCAATTTCCGCAAGTGCTTCTCGGCGTTTGCGACGTGCGGCTTCTTCTTCAGACGGAGGAGAAATGCTAAATGCCGATTTCAGACCGCGAGTAAACGCAGTATCGCCACCTTCCGCAAACGCCACGATCCCGCCCGAGGCCATCGCTTGTGCGGGCATCATGTTAGGGGCAGGGGCTTGGGCGATGCCGCCTTGCATGGCTTGCTGGAGATTCTTCTGTTG
>RPOS01000013.1 GCA_003820635.1 Verrucomicrobiaceae bacterium
CAACAACAGCAACGCTACCTACATTACTGGGTACAGCCAAGAGGACTTAGACGAGCTACTTGGGAGCTTGCAAGAAGATTATGGTGAAAAAATTGGAGGCCTTGAATCACAGCTTGGCGACTTAATGGGTCAATTGGGCAAACAGCAACAACAACAACAGCCTCAAGAGACTGGTGCAAGTGAGTACGATGATTGGCTGCAATCTTTTGCAACAGAACAAGACAAGGGTTCTTTTGATCCAAATCTCTTTAGAAACTTACTTGGCGAGCTAGAATCTTCTAAACGTCGTCAGAAGGATTGGAGTGAGCGTTCAGCAAAAGCGGCTTACAAGTATTAAAAATACCCAACCCTCAATAAGCATTGATATTAGTGCTTTTGAAGATTGGTTTCTTGAACAGCCAGAGGATGTTCAAGAATCTTTCCATGCGTTTTCTTGCGAGAATTATTCTTTTATTGAATGCTTTCTCTACGCCCGCTTCCTTGGTTATGTAGGAAACATAATTTCGTGTGAAGCTTGGATCAAGGGACAATACCCAAAGCCAGACCACAGGAAAACGCTTCTTCTAGAAATCGAGGAAATGCGGGAAGACATCCGCAAACTTCGTGAGGACATTGAAAACCTTGGTGTCAAACGTGATTCAGGCGTTGCTCGTATTGCAGCAATGGAAAAGGAACTACGTGGGACTATTAACCAGGTTGAGCAGTACACTTCCATAAAAGATCGCAAAGGCCTGTTAATGGCTGGCGCTGATCGCGCTATTCGGGAGCTAATGTTTATCTTCAAGGACGACCCAATTGAGTCGCCTCTTCACGAAGCAAGTATGAGCGTTTGGGCTCGTATGCAACTAGAAGAGTGAACCACTACTAAAATAAAAGAAAACAGTTGCTATGGCCAAAGGTAAAATGCCGCCTCAACTTCTTGAGCACTTCAAGAAAAGGGAGGCCAAAAAAGAAGACGGTAGTGAGATGAACGATAAGGAAAAACGTCGTGCTGCATTGGACAGGGCACGCAAGTATAAAGATAAAAAGCGCAGTAGAGAAGAAGACTGAGTTAGTATTCAATAACTGATTGAATAGTATCCGTGCCTTCTTATCTTCACCTGGCTTATCGAAGGAACGCACGCGCTGCCTCTAAAAACTATTCAATCAAACCTCATAAAGATATTGAGTCCCTCAAAAAGGCACGAGAGGATTTTGGGTTTTTCTGTGAGTATGTAGCGGACAAACCTCCTGCCCAGCACCACAAAGATTGGCATAGGCACTTTGTAACAGAAGAGGACAGTAGTTGTCTTTTGCGAATTGCTGGGCCTAACGTCGATCTACTTGCGCCCCGTGGGTCAGCTAAGAGCACCGTCCTGGGCCTCCTGACCGCTTGGGCCATTGGTATCCATACACAAGCTAAGAGGCCCTTACAGATCCTCTACTTGTCCTATACGGTTGATATTGCCCGTTCCAAGTCGGCAACCATCAAGCGAATCATTGAAAGCAAGCGATATCAAGAAGTTTTTCCTGAAGTACGTCTTTTAAAAAACGTCACCAGCAATGAGTACTGGTCAATTGACCACAAGTTTGCTGGCATTGACGTAACAGGTGATGAACAGTTTACCCTCTGCGCTGCAGGCCTTAAGGGTTCAGTGACCTCCAAGCGTTCACACCTGGTCATGATTGATGACGCTATTAAATCAGCCGCAGATATTTCTAACCCTGACATCAGAAAGATGATGCAGGATAACTGGAATGCTGTGATCGCACCCACCATGTTTGAAGGTGCAAGGGCAATTTGCCTTGGTACGCGCTTCCGACATGACGACATTCATTCCACTACATTCAACGAACAAAACAATTGGACCCAGATTGTCCTCTCGGCCATTCAAAATGATCCCAAGACAGGGGATGAACTTTCTTATTGGCCAGACATGTGGTCGTTGGACTACTTAAAGGAAAAGAAAAGGCAAGCACCTATTG
This sequence comes from Verrucomicrobiaceae bacterium, assembly GCA_003820635.1. Next base: position 1,966 of record RPOS01000013.1, read on the forward strand.
CTTTCTCTTTCCAGTACATGAACCAAGTCATCAGACAAAACGAGTTGTCGTTGGCGCCTGAGCTGATTGTAAAAGCAGAAATTTCAACGGAGTTTGACACGCTTGGTATTGGGGTTGACTTGTCTGCTGGTACTAAGGAAAAGAACGATTACACCGTTATGGTTTTGGGTGGTCGCATTGGCGACCGCATTCATATTATTGACTACCGCCGCTTACGCGTCATGGGCAACTTAGAAAAACTAGATGCCCTAAAAGAACTGCTCAACGACTGGTCAATTCTTGGTAAAGATAACGACGGTAATTACTTCCCCACTTATTCCACTTGCGACATATGGAGTGAGGCGGTGCAGTACCAGGCATCCCTAGAAGCTGACTTCAAGCGTGTCTGTTTGAACCAAGAGAGTCTTTATAACTTGATCTGGCACCCGGTCAAAGGCTTCCGTGCTGACAAACTTGCTCGTTTCCGTGGCATTATGGGTATGTTTGAAGACCGGAAGATTGTCTTTAATCGCTACCGTAATTTCACCAACATGTTTGAAGAGCTTACAAACTTTGGTGTTAGTAGTCACGATGACTGTGTCGACGCTCTCGTCTGGTTGGTCACTGGTCTAGCTAGAAAAGGGCAACTTCAGCTTGATTACTAAACCTAGAATTAGAAGAAAAGCATTTTTGTTGTGGGTCCGGAATACTTAGCGATTGGCTTGACGGCCATTATTTCCGCAGTTACTGGTGGTAGCTGGGTTGCAAATAAAATTTTATTGCGCCAAAGCAAAGAGATACAACAATCCTTCAGCTACACTAGTTCTCAAAAGAGAAGGATTGATATTTTGGAAGACCAAATCAACCGCATGCCAATGGAGTATGTACTTAAAGTTGACTTTTTAAGAGAAATAAAAGAAATGCATGATAATTTTCGCGAAATCAATAATAAACTTGATAAGCTTATGGAAAAGATTTTGTCGAAATGAGCTACATCCTTGAGGTCCAGGAGGACGAAAACGGAGAGCTGTATATTACGTTTCCTGAAGAAGTAATTGAAGAGCTGGGCTGGCAGGAAGGAGATATTCTTAACTGGGACGTACGTGGAGAAGGTATCGTAATTTCCAAGGTGCACGAGGCATCTGGCTATGAAGTTATAGAAGAGTAGAATACAAACAATAGCTAGAAGGCAGATGCGGTATTACGGCGGAGGCCCCGTAGGCATGGGGAACGCAGGAGTTTTTAATAACTCAAGTATCGGTGGCATTCCCGTGGGAGAAGATCCACGTTTTCCAATGTCCCAAGAACAGTTTTGGAACGAAGCCGACCGAATCAAAATTCAAAATATTCCTCCAGGGGATGTCCTGAAGCGCTTCAAG
>RPOS01000014.1 GCA_003820635.1 Verrucomicrobiaceae bacterium
CACGCTCCAGCGCCATGCGTTTGGCGGCGCGGATACTTCCCATAGCGCCACAATCTTGGGCACTGTTTTCGTGCCTGTATTCCGCACTGAGGTGCGCAGCAGTTGGAACGAAGAAGTGTCTATTGAGAACGAATAGTCGTAGGGTTCTTCTGCCAGCGCCACTGCGGGCACCATCAAGAGTGCGGCAAGTAGCTTCTTCATTTTGCTTTCCCTCCCAACCAGATCATCGCTGCGCCGAGCACACCGGCACCGGCTGCTACTGCCAGACCTAAAGGCCCGAGGGCTACGATAGACAGCAAGCCGCCGACTACGCCAACGCTTGAGATGAGCGCACCAGCCCCCAGAAGCATTCGTTTAAACACGCTTGGTTTTTCTGTGGCCTGAGCCGGGGCGGGTGTAGGTGTGGGCGCTGTAGTGGGACGGCTGGGCGGCACGCAGTTGACTTGCTTCATAGCGCGGGCCATTTGAGTAGCCTTGACTGTGGGTGTGAGCGGGCTGTCCGTGTTGCGTAGCGTGGTGCGGTCGGGGCGTGGTGCGGCCCGCACGGGGCTGTTCACTGAGGCTTCGGTTTGCGCTAGCGAAATGCGTTCGATCTTCATGGTCTTTTCCTTGGTTAATAAGTCGTGCGTGTTGAATGAAATAGATTGCTGAAACAAATGCACAGATACCGGTGATAACGAGTGCGCCGGGGCCGAAGGCCGGGATCAGCAACAGACTGCCTATCGCACACCACGCCATCGCTCTTCCCGCTGCTTTCGCTGGGGTTTCCGGCGTCTGGTAGATCGGTCTCGGGGGAGGCTTTTCCGGCTTCTTTTCCACGAGCGCCTTCTTTGCTTGCGACGTTTTCAGCACTGACTCCAGCCGGCTGGCGTGTATCGTTGGGCGAGTGGCGCTGATAGGATCGGAGTTGCGAAACGTCTTTGTCTGCACCACAGGGTCAAAGTGCACCCGACGCTGCGGAGCAGGCGAATACTGCCGAGGCGATACGCGGTCGACGTTCATGAGAAAAGTCTAACCATTAGACCTACACCCACTACAGCCAGCGCGCCGAGGATGCCGCCCATAATCACGCCACTGCCGTAGCCCTCGGTGTAGCCTTCCTCAAACACGGTGCTGAATTCGTCTTCTGTAATCATTGCGGTTTCCTTAAGTTAGTGGCGCGTCCTGATGTAATTTCTTTTTGGGCTAGCTTGATGGCTATGTCCATCTCACGTACGGTTATTACTTCCATCTGCGCGTCGTGCAGTTCCAGCAACTGATTGAGTACTGCAATCTCCGGGCCAGTGGGCACGTACTTCCCCACCTTGTGGCTGCGGTGAACAATATCCATCAACGTCTGACGCCCTGCTGTGACTTCGTCCGCATACTCTTTACCGAAACCCATCTTGTGCAGGGCTTCGGTGATGTTGTACATGGCGATGAGCATGCTCATCTGTGAAGTACCTGCGGTGCCTTGCAACAGGGCAAGCATCGCGGCGTGGTTCTTGAGCCGCAACGTTACCAGCTCGTCCGCATGTGAAGTCATTGGGGCTAACCCGTCTTTGATATAGCCCATCGGGTTCACCAGCACGCCCTTGGGCCGGTACTTACTTCTCTTGCGCATCGGCTCTCACCAAGGCAAGTGCTTCTTTGACCAGCTCACGTACCTGCTTCGCGTCTTCCCGCCCTTCTGCGGTCTGTAAGTGCGCGCCTGAGTGAATCGCAACGCCTAACAAACTATCTGCTGCGTGTAAGGCTGCACTAATTAGTTCCTTGTTCATCTGTTTTCTCCCTTGCGCGTCGAGCTTTGACTTTGGCGGTGCAGGTTGCGCATCGCCAGCGTTTGCCACTAGATGTTTTGAGCCACCCGCCCCCAGCCGCAGGGCGGGTCATCATGCAGTTGCTACAGAAGTGTGTGTCTGTCATGGAAAATATCAATGTCCACTAAGTTGAAGTTCTCGTCGACCGAAAACCACAGAACTCTATCAGGTGGAGGCTCAACGACTTTAAGAAAATGCTCACCCGCTCGGGCCATGTCGGCAATGGCAACCAACCACGCCGGGCGCTGAGACAGCAGCAGGTCGTTGTGCGAGTCCATGTCGATCTCAGTGGTGAATATGGACAAGTAGTAGCGGTCGTTGTGCTCGGTGTAGCGCATCTCGACGATCATGACTTCTCGTCCTCAAGCTTGGTGACAAGCTGCATCGCGCCGTACTCGTGCAGCGTCATCATAGTGCCTTTCAAAGACTCGGATGTAATGTAGGGGCGGAGCAGCTTCAGGTACTTGGATGCACCCATGTACTTGTCCTCGATACGCTCGGCACCGTCGAGTGCTTCGGATATTTTATCTATCTGTTCCATAGTCAATATCACTTTGGTATTGGCAATCTCAAGCAGGAACTTCATCGTCGTCTCCTTCGTAGGTAAATGTCACTTCGTTTGCTTCGCACATATCAAGAAAGTTTTCTTCGGATGTTTCCCACTCGTAAGCTTCACGCAGGCGAGTGCCGAGGTCGTGGCCTTGCTCGTTGATCCA
>RPOS01000015.1 GCA_003820635.1 Verrucomicrobiaceae bacterium
TCGAGGGGGCGAAGAGGTTCGAGCGCAGGTCATGCACGAAGTAGCGGACGCGGCGGCGGCCCCAGTCATCCCGGGCTGCGGCATCCACCATATCCTTGTTCCACTGGTGGATGTTGAGGAAAACCTCGAGATGGTTGGTCACCCGGTAGATGCCGGCACCCGCAGAGATGGCCACAGGGCGTGTGGAATCCAGCACGTCATGAAGGTCGGGCGTGGGAAGGTCGCTGAGATTGCGCTTCCCCTGGTTGAACCGCTTGATTTCCGCTCCATCGAATTCCGGCAGCAACTGCATCTGGAAGGCCCGCAGGCCGCTGGCCCGGAGCAGCCAGACGGCATGCGCCGTCAGGTTGGCCCGCCCGCCGGCGATGTCACGTGAGACGAGCGACACGAAGGCATCTTCCGGAGGAAGGGGGCTCAAAAAATGGGCCGAGCCGAACTTGACCGGATTGGCGGCCGGGTCCGCACGGCTGATTTCCAACTCGATCCAAATCCTCCTTCCGGAATCCGCCTCGCGCAGCAGCAGGTCCGCCTTGGGTTGATAGGCAAGCAGCAGGTCGAGGCTGTAACGCAGGTGGGGAAAGCCCGAGAAAGATTGCGATGTCGTCATCTGCGTATGAGTTCTGGCGCAAGAAGGCTTCCCGGGCGCTGGAAGAATCAAACGCGCGCAGGATCCAGGATGCGATAAGGCGCTGGTAAGGCGAACGGAAGATGGTTGGACTGCTCATGATGGCTTTGGAATTGACCACAGGGTAAGCAAGCACCGCGACAGAATGCGTCGTGGCCAACAATCTCATTTGGATTCCAGTTCGTGCCAGGCAAGCCTGGCGGCGATGTCGCGCGCGGTGGATGTGGAGAGCCGGGCGGGGTCCGGGGTGATGCCGACGCGGCCGAGGTCAAGGCGGTCGGCATCGAGACAGACGGCGAGGGTCGGATCGGACTGGGGTGCGGCACCGTTGTGGATCTCGCAGGCGGTGACGAGGAGTCCCATGCGGGTGTCATCGAGCTGGTAGTGCCCGGCTTCGCGGAATTCGAGAGCGAGCTGCGCGCCACGCAGGCCGTGTTGTGGATCCCGGTATTCGTTCTCCCTGCATGAGTCATGGAACAGCGCGAAAAACCGGATGACCTCCTCGTCGGCGGCATGATGCCGGCAGAGATAGAGGCCGTTCCGCAGCACCGTGCGCCAGTGGCGGGGGCCATGGTCGCTATGGGCTCCGAGACGGAACCGGGCGGTGACGAGTTGCCAGAGCGGAAGTTCGGAGGAGGTGAGCATGTCGGTGGAGCTTTCGTGTGGAGAATCGGGTGATAATCTTGCATCAGGGGTGGGACAAATACGGGGGCAGACACATGCACGATTTGGTAAAATCGCCGAGCACTACCAACTCACCCCTCTGGCGGCGCGTCGTAGGGTAGCAGCGAAATGACCTTGATCCGACTCGCCGATCTGGCAGAGGTGTGACGGATGGACGAGAACCTCACCAGTCACGCCGACTCCCGAATTCCGGGCAATGGCCTGATTCTGTCGGGTTCAAATCCAGACAAAAATCCGCGACAGAATTTCCCGAAATTCCACACGGATTCCACACAAACGGCCCGTAAGATGCGCGAAGTAGCGCAAGGACGGGTGAAACCACGAACGCAAATATCCCTATGAAATCAAGGAATCACGCACAACCTACTCATAATCAACCAGATGGTCGGGGCGGCGGGATTCGAACCCACGGCCTCCTCGTCCCGAACGAGGCGCGCTACCAGACTGCGCCACGCCCCGACATCATTGGCGGAATCCGGAACTCCGTCCGGACGAGGGGACGCATCCTTGATTTTGAGGCGCCGTGCAAGTGGATTTTCCGGGCTGGCTGCATGATTTTGCGTTTTCACCTGCTGCTGCATGGTGGACTGGGAGACCAATTGCATGGTGTGGATCGGCCCGCGGTGGCTTTGGTCTGCGCGGCTTGCGCTTGGGCTTCAGGTGAACTTGCGCCATACGTCGGCGGTCACGCCCATTTCCTTGCGTAAGACCCGGCAGAGGTCCTCCACGCTTTGGAATCTGCATTGTGGAGCCACCTAGTCCAGCGTGCTGGTGGTTTTGCCCAAGACTTCGCAAGCCCGCTTGATCTGGATTTCGCGCAGCAGTCGGTGCGGCGTCACGCCACGGAGTCGACAGGTCTTGGCCACATCCCTGGCGACATCGAGGGGGAAACTTATATCTGTGGCGGCGATGGAATGGTGCTTCTGCTCGTTCCCTATCTGGACGGGCCGTTCCGGAACTACTTCGTCGAGCAAGCGGCCTTGCATGGATTCCGGCGGACGGGCATTCCGGACTTGATCCTCTTTGGCGAGGATCCCCGCAATACCGTCGCGGTGATGGTGGCGCAGTTCAAGAAAGGCAACGTCCTTGTCATCGGCCACTGGGGAGTTCCCCTTTTCCAAAGATAAGACTCATCGATTGGAACACATGCGCATGATGCCATCATGTTCGAAAAATCCGCCTTTCAGTTTTCCCCGTCGCCGGGTTTGGCCAGAGATGCTTCCGCGGCACTCACACCATAGCGCTCCGCGAGCAGTTGCGGGCTGTGATTCACAAACACCGACATGCCCAGCGGATGATGGTCGCCCACGACACGCTTCAGCGCGCGAAGGCATAACTCCACCAGGCGGCTGCCGGCCTGTGCCGCGAACTCGGCGGACGTCGGCGGCGATTGGTGGAGAAACTCCGCCTCGCGCTCGACCGCGGCCTCCTCGCTCTGGATCCATGTCAGCAGGGCCTCGATTTTCGCCATGCGGGCGTCCCCCGGATCCTCCATGCCGAGGGCTTCGGCGAGATTGCGCTGGAGCGCGTGTTCCTCGATCTTGAGCGAGTCGAGCCGCCGCTGGAGTTCGTGGGCGGCGGGTTGGCCGATCTCCTCGATCTCCCATTCGAGGTTCTGGAGCCTGGCTTCCGCTTCCGCGATTTGTTTCGCAAACGCCGCGATTTCTTCGGGTGTGGGTTTCATGGTGGAACGGGGGTTTTACCATATGCAGGCTAACCGATGCCCACTGCCTCCGCCACGCTTTTTCACGGCTTTTTGCCGCGCCGCTTGCGGCTGGGGCTCACCAATCCTCAGCCCTGCGAAGGTCTTCGAGCCGGGGCGAGTAAATGTTGAACTCGATGCGGTTGAAGGCGGCGGTGCTGAAGGTGGCCGTGCCGAAATTCTGGCTGGAACCGGTGAGCGTGCCATCGCCAGTCGCCTCAAGCCGGAAGACAATGGACGAGCCATCGGGGAACCAGGCGCGGATGTCGCCATTGCGGCGCTTGCAGCGCTCGGGTTCCACCGGCTTGAGGGCCACGCTGCGCAGCCGAGAAACGGGCAGCCTGATATCGCCAAGAGTGGACTTCACGGTGATGACGCCATCGTTGATGGAAGTGACCTCGCCGGCGAGCGTGTCGCCATTGGCGAGTTCCATGCGGCTCGCCGCAGGTTTTTCCTCTGCTCCGGCTTCGGCGGCGGGTTCTTCGTCATCTCCGGGGAGTCCGCCCATTGGACCGAAGCCACGGTCGAAACCAGGGCGGACCTCGGGGATTTGGTCGATCACGCCATCCCAGTGGGCCACGCCGATGTTGGAGATGCGCAGCGGCAGGGAGCTGCCGGAAATGAAGTGCAGGGTGCGGCCGAATCCTTCCTTGCCTGCATCCGGATCGTTCCAGACCTCGATGATCCGGTCGTTGATGAAGAGGGCGATTTTGCCGCTTTTCATGCTGGCGCGGATTTCGACGCGGACACGGTCGTTTTCCATCAGCTCTTGCGAGCGGGCGCTGCCAATGAAGTTCTGGGTCCTGCAATTGCGCAAATGCACGCCGCCGCGCTGGAAGGTCAGCTCATGGCCGGAGGAGGGGTTGTCGGTGGAGGAATCATCGGAGAAGAGGATTACCCGCAGTCTAACAGAATCGCCCTTCCATGCGGCGTCGAAGGAAATGGAGCATTCCTCGGGCAGCAGCCCGTCACGGGCGATGCCACCCTCAGCGGCGGAGCGGAAGGCGGAGCGGCTGTAGCTCCATGCCGGCGGCTCGGTCGCTTGTTTCCAGCCGTCCAGCCCGGTGGGCCCGCGGAAAAGGAAGTTGGCGCGTTTTTCGATTTTCACGCCGGAGACCATCAGGCGGTTGAAGTCCATGCGCCCGGCAAACCAGGTGTGCAGCGAGATGGCTTCGTCGGTAACGGAGGCGAGTTGGCCACGGATGCTGTCGCCATTGGTGAGGGTGACCGTGGCCTCGTGATCCGGCGTGCGCTCCGGCGGGGTGGGGGAGAGGGAAAGGTCCAGCACTTGGTCGAGCAGGAAGGACGCCGGCCGCGCAAGCAGCGGGGACTGCCAGACCAAGACCTCCGGCGTGATGGCCTCGGGCTTGCCGGCCAGCACGTCGCCATTGGCGAAACGCACGATGGAGTTGGGCGCGTCTGCCGCAGTGGCGGTGGCGAGCGCGAGACCGAGCGGCAGGATCTGGAGCAGTGGCTTCATGGCTCGGGTGCGGGCTTGTTGCGCTCCATGGCCACGATGCCACCGCGGCGCAATGTGAGCGGACCTAACAATGGATGGACGGCTGAGGCGGACTCGCCGTTGAACTGGCAGGAGGCGACGCCCAGCGCACCTTCTCCGGCAAGGCGCAGCACAAAAGGCAGCGGCGTTTTGGAAACACCGGCATCAGCGGCGGCGAAAAACACGGTGGAGACGTCCGCCTCGGGAATCTCGATGGGCTGGTCTTGGAAATCGGATTTGAAGACAAACACCGCACCCTTTTCGGTATTGCGGATTTCTAACAAGCGTCCGCTCCAGCGGTCGTCCTCGATGCTGATCAGGCTGTCGCTTGCCGGATCCCCGCGCTCTTCGGCGCGGTGGCGGCGGCGTGAGTCATTATATTCCACGATCTCGATCCCGCGGATTTCCTGGGTGCCGCCATTGGGTGTGTTGAAGGTCAGCGCGATGCCGGAACCATCCGGCACATCGGCGATGGGATCGGCGAATTCGCCCTCGGGCTCGCCGTTGACGAAAAGTTTGAGCCGTGCGGTGTCGCGATTTACGGCGATCTCCACCTGCAGACGGTTGTCGGGATATTGGTCGGAGGGGCGGTTGAGGATGGCGATGGTGTTGTAGCGTTTTCCCTTGGCGGCCTCGCGTTTGATTTCCAGCCCAGCGCCGCCGAACTGCAGATAGTATCGGTTGCTGGGTTCGCCCTTGGCGACGAGCGGATTGGCGAAGTAAAATTGGAAATTCGGAATCGTCCCCTGCTGCCAGATCAGCGTGAAGCGCAGCATGAAGCGGCGTGGCAGCGTCAGGATTTTGGAAGCCGCCGACGGCCCCTTGGACACCAGGGCGTCACGCTCGAAGATCCAATTTTTCATTTCGCCGCCGTTGTCCGACCATTCATCCAGACTGCGCGGCCCCTGATAGATCATCTTGTGGCGCTGGATGCCCAGCTGCACCGACTTGACGCGTTCGCGCGGGATTTCCAGGCGCCCCGCGACGGGTGAGACCACGGTGAGTTGGCGGGCGTCGAGGCTTTCGATGGCGGCGGGAAGCAGGTCGCCATTGGCGAGCTCCACCAGCGTGGATGGCGGGTCTCCGCTTGCCTGCTCGGCGCTGAAGGTGATTTTCTCGACGGCTCCGTCCTTGAGAAACAAGGGCTCGGCGGACAAGCCGCTGGCGAGTTCCACCACGCCTTCCGGGCTGATCGAGCGCACGGTGCCGCTCAGGCGCGCCTCACCGCCCGCCAGCGTGAGATCGTCAGCGGCGGCTGGATCCACAAGGCGGATGCCGAGCAGCAAGGCCAGTGGCAGCCATTTGTTAGAAGTCGCCATTCCAGTCATCGATGGGTGTGTTGGAGGAATTGAAATCGATCATGATGGCCGGTTCCAGCGAGAGGTTCATGCGGCCCATGATCGGGCTGACCATGCCGAGCATCTTTCCGTCACTGGAGACCGGCTGGCCGGAAATCCTGCCGATCGGGGCGAGGCGCACGATCAGGTTGTGCTCGGGAGCCGCCAGCGTGGAGGCGAGCCGGTCACGGGCGAAACGGATCTCGGCCACATCCTCCAGCGGGAACTGATAGCGGCCGTGTTTCCCCTCGAAGTGGATCCTGCCCTGTTCGTCGAGGCTGCCCACCCGGCCGGCGAAGCGGTCGGTGCCATTGGTCATGAGCACCACGTCATGGGCGTCCACCTGCAGGCTGCGTGCGGAGTCCGGCATGCCGTTCCATTCGGAAATGATGATGTCCGAGATGCGGACCGGCGATTGCTCGGCCAGCACCATGAAGCCGAAGCCCGAGCCATCGCGCGCCAACTGCGGTTTCTCCCCGCTGATTTCCAAGCCATTCCACTGGGCGGCGAATTCACCGTTGATGAAAAGCGAGATTTCGCCGCTGCGGCGGTTGGCGCGCAGTTCCACGGTGGCGCGCCCGGCATCTCCGAGGCGCAGGTTGCCGCTGTGATGGTGTTCACGCTGGATGGAAAATTTTCCATCCGCATCGACTGATGTGCGCAGCAGGGTGAGATAGTTGCTGTAAAGCTGGAGCACATGACTGTTGCCGAAGAGTTGTGGCATGCCGGAGGCGTCCATCGCTTCGAAGACCCGCTTTATTTCCTTCGCGTTTGCATCGGGCTCATTGCCGGCGGGTGGCTTGGCGAAGTCCGCATGGAAGGCGATCGCGAGGTTGAGCCGGTTTTTCCATGCGAGGTCGAAGCGCAGCACCGCGCGCTCGGGCATGCCGGATTCACGGATGAGCGCTGTGCCGGTGTTCTTGTCCTGCCATGTCCATGCGGAGCCGGAAAAAACCCAGCGGCCCGGTGCCTTCTCGTCCTTGTCCTCGGAATCAGCCGGTGGCAGGCCGTCTGGAAACGAGCTGTGCGCCATTTTCCAATCATCCTCGGCGAAGGGGCCGTAGTAGGACACCCGGCCACCGAGCGGATTGGGAGACAACATGGAAACCCGGTCGCGCGGGATGCGCAGCGTGCCGGCATAGCTTGTTTCCAGCGTCACCGCGGCATCATCCAGCGCGGTGATGGTGCCGGGAACTTCGTCGCCATTGCCAAGCAGGGCATGGGACAGCGTGCCGGGGAGCTTGAGCGGGCGGCCGCCGCGCAGCACGATGTGGCGGATGCGGGTGGTTTTGAAAACGGCCGGCGTGGCGAGATCCTCATGCTGCCAGATGACTTGCGGCCCGTCCTCGATGCCGCGGAAACCGCCGCGCAGTTGGTCGTCATTGGTGAAGCGCAGCAGGTCCGGTAAATCGGCCGCGGTCGCGGCGATCACTGAACACAAAAAGGGGATGGCCGCTTGGTGGATCATTTCTCGTAAATCGGCAGGTAGCGGTAATTGAGTGCGAGCGAGAGCAGGGCGCCGGCGGTGTTGAAGGACGGGCCCTGGTTTCCCGGAAACGAACCGTCGGAGCTTTGAATGGTGGCAAGATAGCGGATGTTGCGGGCGTTCCACTCGCGCCACGTTTCATCGTCCGCATGGAACAGCGCCTGCGCCATGTAATATTCGTAATAGTAAGGATAATAGCGGTCGCGGTAATCGAGGTTCTTCTTCAGATACTCCAGGCTCGCCTGATAGCCCTTGGAATCCTGCTCCTTGGCCAGCGCCAGGCAGAGCACGCCGATGGCGGTGAGCGTGGGCTTGCCACCGGAGGCGGAGGTGTAGCCGTAGGAACCCTCGCTGCCGCGGTTGTTGTTGAGATAGGCCAGTCCCTTGCGGATCGCCTCGTCCGGCACGGCAAGGCCGGCGTTTCGCGCGGCGAAAAGCGTGACGAGTTGGCAACCGGTGACGGTAGTGTCCGCATCGCGGCTGTCCGGCGTGTAGCGCCATGCGCCGAAGCGGTTGCGCTTCTGCGAGCTGAGTATCAACTCCACCGCCAGCTTGAGCGCGGGGGCGATCTTCGGGTTGTCCACCACGCCATAGGCCTCGGCCAGCGCCTTGGTGGCAAAGGCGTGGTTATACATGCTGGAGCCGATGTAGCCGTTCTTCAGGTTCTGTTGGGAAAGGATGTAGTCGATGCCGCTGCGGATGTGCTTGGCGTAGGGCCCGTTCACCGGATCCTCGCCGTGGGCGAGGAAGGCCGCCACGCAAAGGCCGACGACTCCCGGCTCCGCGCCGACGCTGTCATTCCACGCGCCCTTTTCGTTCTGGGTGCTGGCGAGAAACTTCAGGCCCTTTTCATACACCAGCTCCGCCTGCGCCGGGATGGCGTCATCCTTGCGGCCGGGAAGATCCTGCGCCCATGCGGCGGAGGCCATGGCGAGCAAGATGACGAAGTGGTGGAAAATCCTCATGGTCTGACGGTCATTTGAGTTTCTTTTCCACGCCGCGATTATAGGCATCGAAGGCTTTCTTGAACTCGCCCGGGATTTCCTGCCCGGCGGTGCCGGCGGCCTTCGGCACGCGACGCACTTCATCTTTGCCGCCGGTCTCGCCGCCGTTTGCCTCGTTGCCGGAATCGGACAATCCGGTGGAGCCTTGGCCCGCCTGGTCGCCGGGCTTGTCGCCCTTGTCTTGGCCTTGGCCCTCGCCCTCGGGCTGCTTGCCCATCATGCGCTCCATCATGTCCATCATCGCGCCGCCGGACTTGCCGCCGTCGCTTTGGTTCTGGCGCTCCTTGGCTGCAGCGTGGATTTTCTCGATGATCTCGGTCTGTGCGGCCATCGTCTCGCCGCCGGTGTCCGCTTCCGCCAGACGGTCGGTGGCCTCGTCCATGAGTTCCTCCACCTGTTCTAACAACTCGATCACCTGTGGCACGGTCTGCTCGATGATGAGTTGCTGGACGTCGGCGGAAAGTTCGTCCTGCTCGTCGGCGAGTTTGGCGGAGCCGTCCTGGAGTTTTGCCCGGAGATCCTGCGGTGCTTCGTCCGCGGCTGCTGGAAACGCAGCGCAGCAAAGGCTCAAGCTGACGATGGTGATGATGGGTTTCATGGCCCGGTGGGTTCCTCCGTTTGGTTTTCTTGATCGCGCCGCAGCTGCTCCAGCACGCGGGTGCGGGCGCGCAGGTCCTGTTCCTGCTGGATCATTTTCATGACGCGCAGCATGAACTCGAAATCCTCGTCTTCCGCATCCGGTGCGCCGCCACTACCGCCACCACCGCCGCCGCTGTCCTTGTCGCCCTCGAGTTTCGCGGCCCATGCGGCGAGTTGGTCCGCCCACTTCTTGGCGGCTTCCGCAGCTTCGTAGGAATGGTTGTCCGCGAGGCGCGTGCGGATGTTCTCAAGGCCGATGTCGATGCCGGACCCGCGCATTTCATCCATGATCTGCTTGAACGATTCCGTCTTGGTTCTCGCGTAGTAATGGCCGAGGTCTTCCTGGATCCAGCGCACGTCCGCCGCGGTCTCCATCTGCTGGCGCGCGTTTTCATTGAGGCGGCGCGTGTCGGACGGATCCAGCGCCGGGGTCTTGAGCCCGAGCAGGCGCTCGAAGGCTTCCTTCAACGAGGCGACGATGCCGTTCTGCTCGTTGGCGGCTTTTTTGAGGCGGTTGACGAACGTGCCGGCCTCGAAGCGGCGGTTGGCGTCGTTGGCCTTGTCGATCGCCTCCTGCATTTTCTCGACGACCTTCTTCTGCTGCTCGACGGCCTGCTCGACGTCCTGCTCGGATTTTTCCGGCGTGTTCGACTGCTCCTGGGATTCGGCGAGTTTTTCAGCGACCTTGGGAATGTCCTGCTCGGCGAGTTCCTGCATCGACTTGAGGGACTCCGCCATTTTCTGGAGCGTCTTCTTGTCGATGTCGCCGTTGCGGGCGGCGTCCTTCATCAACTGCTCCATCCGCTGCTTGAGCTCTTCCATGCGGCGCTCGCTCTCGGCCTCTTCACGCGTCTGCTCTTCCAGACGCTTGCGGTTTTCATCCTGTTGGAGCTCGCTGCCATCGAGTTTTTCCAGCCGCTCGTTTTCCTCTAACAATCCGAGCTCGCGCCGCGCGAGGTCTTCGAGCTCGGTGATCTGGCGGTCGAAAAGGTTCTTGAGCATCTGCGCGTGCTCGTCGCGGGTGAGCACGTAAAGCACCACTGGCTCGGAATAGACGCGGGCGCGTTCCGGGAAATGATCCTCGGTGAAACCGCGCAGCGTGATTTTCTGCGGGCTGATGCCGAAAGCCGCCGGTGAAAACGCCGCCGCCTTCAGCAGTCGCCGTTCCTCCGGGGCACCTTCGCCTAACAGTAGTTCGCCCTTTGCCGGAGACTCATCGGTCGGCCGGGTGAACTGCCCGCTCCACTCGATGCCCGCCGCCTTGACGCCGAAATCATCCTCCGCCAGCACCTCGAAGTCGATGGTCTCCTCCGGCAGCATTACCTTCTGGCGGTCGATCCCCTGCAAGTAGCAGGTCGGCGCGGCATCCTTCAAAGCCTCCACCCGCAGGCGGAAACCGGTATCTCCCTCCAGACCGAAGCGGTCTTTCCATGTGAAGGGGATTTCAAACGGCACCGCGCCCACATCGAGCACGGGTGTGGATGCCAGCCCGCCGGAAACGGTTAGATCGCCCGCGGCCGGAGTGTGCGTGGTTTCCTCGCCGCCTTCCTCAAGCGCGAGTGAGCGCGTGGGTCCGAACGACCCGCTCTCAAGCGGGCGGTTCATTTCGAGCTCGATGCGCAGCTTGCCGCCCTCCACCACGCTGAGCACGCCGGAGTTCAAATCCACGCTGCGTTCCGCGATGCCGAGATAGGCGGGCGGCGTGACCACCGCGCGCACCGCCTTGGTGGATGGCCGCTGCACCGGCTCGATGCGCATTTCATGACGCAGGTCGCCGATGCGGAAGACGATCACCCCCGGATCCTGCTGGCCGGGAAAGGTGAAATGATAACTGTTTCCATCCAGCGTGGTCGTGACGGCGGGCTGCAGGCCATAGCGTCCGCTCGCTTCGGACGGGCGCTGTTCGGAATCCGCTGCGAGTTTCAACACCACCACGAACGCCTCGCCGAAGGCCACCGCCCGGTGCGACGGCGGGTTTTCCAGTTTTGTGAAAGTGTAGCGCTCGGTGTTGGAGAGCGGCAGCAGCCAGCGTTGCAGCGCGTTGAGACCCGCGCGGGGTGTGAGCGTGAAGGCCGTTGCGGAAACCGCTGCCAGCAGCATCGCCGCAAGCGCCCAGCGGCGGTGCTTTTGCGGCGGCAGCGCGTCTTCCAACTTGCGGCGGCCGGTTTCCGCAGCCACCGCCTCCATCGCCGCCTCCCGCAATCGCGGCGAGAGAGAGTCCGCGCTGCCCTGTTGATCCTGAAGCTCGATCACGCCGAGCAAACGGTCGCCCAAACCCGGATAGCGTTTGGCGATCAACCGGGCGAGCTGGGTTTCCCGGCGCTGTTTCCACACCCAGCGGTGCAGCCAGTAGGGCGCGAATCCCGCGAAAAGCGACATGCCGCCCAAGAGGATCAGCAGGCGCGCCCAACCCGGAGTTTGCCAGATCCGGTCCAGCCCGTAAACCAGCAGGAACGACACCAGCAGGCCGATCAACCCGGCCGCCAGCGCCTCCTGGATTTTCACCTGCCACAAATGCCTGCGGAAATCCGCCAACTGCCGGCGCAGCGATTCGGGAATTTCGATCTGGTGTGGATGGTCAGGTGCGGACATGGATTCGCGGCTCCCGGCCGCGGATCGCCGGGGATGCGGGAAACTTCCAGAAGAACGGGCCTTCTTCCAGCGGAATTTCCACCATTGAGCGTTTCCGGGCGTGTGGTTTGTCTGGCTGGCGGCTCAGTGCGGCCCTCCGGTGGGCGGGCGTCCTTTGCTGCTGATCTCAGCCACTCTGCTGATCAACCGTATCGCCCCCGGCTACCATGCCGGCGTGAAAAAGGCCGCCCGGAGTGATCCGGACGGCCCAGCAATCAAAAACCGAATTCATGTCGATCAGAAGTTCACGCGAGCTCCGATTTCCCAGGCGAACTCATCGTCGAGTTCCAATTCGGAATTGCCGAAATCGAGGCTTTCGAGATACATCCAGCGAACGCCGCCGAACATTTCGAAGCTTTCGGTGAAGTTATAAACCAAGCCTGCGGAGGCTTGTGCGATGAAGCCACCGTCGGTGTCCGATTCGCCGAAGGCATCGGTGTCAGTGAATGCATAGCCAGCGCCAGCACCCAGATAAAGGCCAAGGCCGCCGATGATGTTGCGCTCCGCCATGAAATTGAGGGTCACTGGAATGATGTCGATGTCGATGTCCGGGTTTGCGACAATCGAATCAAGGTCTTCAAGCGCTTCAAGGACCTCATCGCGGACCTCCAGGTTGGCGGGATCAATTCCATCGAGCGGGCCGTTATAGGAAACGTCCGTATCGCCATCCAGATAGCCGACTTCGAGGTAAACCGAAGTTGCGAAACCGTAGAATCCCGAACCCCAGCTGCGGCCGACGTGGAGGGTGTACATGTCGAAGTCAATGCCATCGCCACTGAAACTTCCGCCGAAATCCTGCTCGAGTTCCTCGGCTAGACCATCGAGGTCGAATGCATCATTCAGCAGGCTTTCCGCATTGGTCTCCACTCCGCTGAGTTGGCCGAAGCTGCCGCCAATGAACCAACCGCCGCTGGCGACGGATTCCTGGACCGGAGCCGGGGCGATCATGGGTTCGCTCGTTCCGGCGAAGGCTGAAGCGGTAAGAGCCGCTGCCGTCGTGAATATGATTTGATGGTGTTTCATGGTAGTATGGTTTTGTTGTTCTGATACGGGTCCGTTTGTTTGAATGCCTTGCGGCAAACGGATTACACGGATTTTTATCTACCTTGAATTTTTGATACAAGTAGGGGTTTCCCCCATGGGAATCGAGCACTTGGCTGCGCTGATGGATCAGGAGTTTTCTCCTGCCATTGCCCGTTCGAGCGCCTCGTCCATCGCCTGTTCCACCAGACGCGCGGCGAGCGCTTCGGTGGCGGTGTCCAGCCGCTGGACGGCTGCTTTCAAGGGATTGGCGGCACCCGAGGCGAGCGCCGCTCTAACAGCCACGGCGGCGGCCACGATTTCCTCCCGCTCGTCATCGCGGGCAAGGCCTTGGGCGAGCACGGCCTCGACGGCTGGCAGGAGTTCCTCCGCCTTGAGCCGGGCCTCGGTGAAAACGCGCTCCGCCATGTCCGTAAACGCGTGCTCCACGGATTCGGAAACCATGGTTTCCACGGCTTCGTCATCCACGTTCACGGCGGCGTTGCCGAGTTGCACCACGGTGTCCGTGCCAGTGGAAACATCGCGGGCGAGCACTTCGAGAATGCCGTTTTCATCGATCTTGAACTGCACGCCCATCCGCGCCTGGCCTTTCGGAGCGGGGGAGAACGCCACGTCGAAATTGCCGAGTTCCCAGTTGTCGCGCGCCATCTCGCGCTCGCCTTGGAGCACGCGCACGCGCATCGTCTTCTGGCCGTCGGCGGCGTTGGTGAACATCTCGCCGGCCTTGCAGGGGATCGTCGTGTTGCGCGGGATGAGCACGTTCATCAAGCCGCCGAAGGTCTCGATGCCGAGACTCAGCGGCGTCACATCCAGCAGAATCATCTGACGCAGCGCGCCGCTCATCACGCCGCCCTGGATCGTCGCGCCGAGGGCGATGGCCTCGTCCGGGTGTTGGGAAACATCGGGTTCGCGCTGGAAAAGCTCCGCCACGGCGCGGCGCACGGCGGGAATGCGCGTGCTGCCGCCCACCAACACCACGGCGTCCAGATCCTCCGGCTTGAGCGACGCATCCGCCAGCGCGTGGCGGCAATGGCGCAGCGTCCGCCGGATCCACGGCGCGGCGATGGTTTCCAGCTCAGCGCGCGTCCACGGCTGCTCGATGCTGTGGGCGCCATCGTAAAACGGCAGCCGGAAAACCGCCTCGTCGTTTTCCGTTAGAACGCGTTTCACCCGCTCCGCCTCCTCCATGAAGCGCACTCGCAGGCTACCGGTGATTTCGCCGAGCCCCGCCCGCTCCTCGACGCGGCGGAGGATGAGCGCGTCCAGATCATCGCCGCCGAGGCGCGTGTCGCCGTGGGTGGCGAGCACTTGGAACACGCCATCGCGCATTTCAAGAATGGTCAGATCAAACGTGCCGCCGCCGAGATCATAAACGGCGACGCGCGAGTGATCGCCGAGCTTGTCCAAGCCATAAGCCAGCGCGGCGGCGGTGGGTTCGTTGAGGATTCTAACAACCTCCAGCCCGGCCAGTTCTCCGGCGCGCTTGGTGGCGGCGCGCTGGGCGTCGTGGAAATACGCGGGCACCGTGATCACCGCCTTGGTGATGGGCGTTTCCATCCGCCATTCGGCGATGCGTTTCATCTCGCGGAGGATTTCCGCGCTGATTTCCTCCGGCGATTTTCCGAGCACGCGCGGCAGGCCGTCGGGGCCCGATTGCACCGGCACCGGGAAATGTTCCCCCACCTCATCCGCGCGGCGGCCCATCAGGCGCTTGATGCTGGTGACCACGCGGTCCGGCTCCAGCGCGCGGCGGCGCAGCGCTTTCTCACCCACTTCCACCGATCCATCGCGGCCGATCCACACGGCGCTGGGCGTGATGCGCCTGCCGTCTTCGTTGGCTAACAGAATCGGAAACCCGGAGTCCACCGCGCCGACGGCGGAGTTGGTGGTCCCGAGGTCGATGCCCAGAATGATCTCGCTCATGTCGCGGCGACTCTCGCGGCGGCGGCGGCCCGCGTCAACGCCGAGCCTGATTCTTCCTTGCAAGCAGGAATGGTGAATTCATTTCGGCGCGGTAAAATCGCCTGCGCATGAAATACACCGATTTGAAAGTGCCGTTACTGGTCTTGGTATTGTGCCTGCCCTGTTTGGCAAGGGAATGGGTGAACGACGAAGGGCGCAAAATCGAGGCCGACTATGATTCCTGCGATGGAAGCACCGTGGTTCTCATGCGGGCCGGCAAGGAGATCCGCTATCCGCTGGCCAGGTTGTCCCCGGCGGATCAGGTCTTCATCAAGCAGCAGCAGGAGCAAGCGGCCGGGACGGAGAACGGTGCCGGTGAAACGCCTGGCAAGTGGATTCGGGATTTCGCCATCAAGCCCGCTTTTCCCGACATCAAGTCCTATCTGAAACACCGCAACACAAAGGCGGTCTATGAGGCATTCGACAAGGGCGGGTTTCCCCCGGATTGGACGGTCAACAAGAAGGATGCGGCGGCGGAGTTTGCTTACGATTTCGCCAAAGCCAGTGCTTATGTGTATCTGCCGGCAGGC
Organism: Verrucomicrobiaceae bacterium; assembly: GCA_003820635.1. The sequence goes on from RPOS01000015.1 coordinate 15,140, forward strand.
CGCAAAGGTGGCAAGCCGCCCAGGGTTTCCCGGGCGTCAAAACTTGAGGAAATTCTCCAACAGGCGCTTGCCATCCTGCGTGAGGATGGATTCCGGGTGGAACTGCACGCCGTGGACCGGGTGTTCCTTGTGCATCAGGCCCATGATCTCGCCTTCCTCGGTCCATGCGGTGATTTCGAGGCAATCCGGCAGGGTCTCGCGCTTGACGATGAGCGAGTGGTAGCGCGTGGCCTCGAAGGGACTCGGCATGCCGGCGAAAACACTCTTGCCGGAGTGATGGATGGGTGAGGTCTTGCCGTGCATCAGGCGGTCCGCACGCACGACATCTCCGCCATAAACCTGGCCGATGGATTGGTGGCCGAGGCAGACGCCGAGGATGGGCGTGGTGGCACCGAGTTCGCGGATGAGTTCCAGCGAAATGCCCGCCTCGTTGGGCGTGCAAGGGCCGGGCGAAATGCAGATGCGCTCGGGTTTCAATGCCTTCACCTCTTCCACGGTGATCACATCGTTGCGGAAGATCTTCATCTCCGCACCCAGCTCGCCGAAGTATTGGACGAGGTTGTAGGTGAAGGAATCGTAGTTATCGAGAATGAGGAGCATTGTTTTGGAATTCTAAATTCTAAATCCAAAATTCGAAACGGGGGATCAGTCTTCCAGCGTCTTGGCAAGGGCGATGGCGCGGAGCATGCCTTTGGCCTTGTTGACGGTTTCGATGTATTCGTAGGTGGGATCGGAATCGGCGACGACGCCGGCGCCGGCTTGGACGTAGGCCTTGCCGTCCTTGAGCAAGCAGGTGCGCAGGGTGATGCAACTGTCGTGTGAGCCGTCGAAGCCGAAATAACCGACGGCACCGGCGTAGGCGCAGCGCTTGTTTTTCTCCAGCGAGTTGATGATTTGCATCGCGCGGATTTTCGGCGCGCCGCTGACGGTGCCGGCTGGAAACGTGGCGCGCAGCACGTCGTAGGCGCTGTGCGCCGGATCGAGCTCGCCACTGACGTTGGAAACGATGTGCATCACATGGCTGTAGCGCTCCACAATCATGAAATCATCCACCTTCACCGATGCGTGTTTGGCGATGCGGCCCACGTCGTTGCGGGCGAGGTCCACCAGCATGAGATGCTCGGCGCGTTCCTTGGGATCGTCTAACAGATCCGCGGCGAGCGCATCGTCCTCCTCCGGGGTTTTACCTCTCCAGCGGGTGCCGGCGATGGGGCGGATGTCGATGCGGCCGTGGATCGAACGCACGTGGACTTCCGGTGAACTGCCGACGAGTGAGAAATCGCCGAGTTCGAGGATGAACATGTAGGGTGAGGGATTCACGAAACGCAGCGCGCGGTAGAGATCCACGGCGGGCAGCTCGAAGTCCGTTTCAAAACGCTGGCTCGGCACGAACTGGAAGATGTCACCGGCGGCGATGAATTCCTTGCCGGCGCGCACGATGGTTTCGAATTCCTCCTGCGTCGTGTTGCTGCGGGCATCCACCGGTTCCACTTTCAGCAGGCCGTTGAGTGCCGGGACATGCAGCGGGCGGTTGAGGATTTCCACGATGGCGGCGATTTTGCCGCAGGCTTCGGCATAGGCATCGGCAGGCGTGGCGAAGTCGTCGATGAACGCATTGGCGATGACTTGCAAGCGGCGCAGGCGGTGGTCAAAGACGAGCAAGGTGTCTGCTAACAGAAACATCGCATCCGGAATGCCGAGCGGGTCCGGCGGCGGTGGGCCGAGCGTGGGTTCGAACTGGCGCACCGCGTCGTATGACAGATAGCCGACCATGCCACCGGAAAACAAGGGCAGCGCGCCGTGGGTGACCGGCGTGTAGGCGGCCATTTCGCGCTCCAGCGCGGCCAGCACGTCGTCGGGTGCGGTGTAGCTGCGCGTTTGCGAGCCCTCGCGGATGGTGATGTCCTTGCCGCGGGCTTCGAAGACGCGGCGCGGGTCGCTGCCGATGATCGACCAGCGGCCGCCCTTCTCGGTGCTCTCCGCGCTTTCCAGCAGGAATGAATGGCGGCTGTCGCGCAGCTTGAGGTAGGCGGAAAGCGGCGTCTCGAAGTCGGCCGCGAGCTGGGTGTAAACGGGCACGATGTTGCCCCGCTTCACCAGCTCGGCAAACGCTTCCAATGATGGCTCGACCGGAATGGAACTCACAACGCGGCGAAGCATGGCCGGGAAACGCCGCAGGGCAAGCCCGGAGCAGCGGTGCCCGAAGCAGCTGGATTTTCCTCAAAACCAGCGCTTTGATCCCGCCGGGGCAGGCTGCGCGAATCCGCAAAACAAAATCCGAGCTCCGCGACGTTCTATGGACGAGATTCCCGACATGCAGACCCTGACCGCAGTTTCCTCGGCCGCTGGCACCGCTCCGTCCGAATGGCGCGAGTGGCTGGAGCTCAATGGCCCGAAAATGCTGCTTTTCGCCCGCCAGCAGACCCGTTCCCACCAGGACGCGGAGGATGTCTTGCAGGACGCCATCGTCAAACTCGTGGAAAAAATCCGCAACGATGAGTTCATCGGCGGGGCCGAGGCGTGGCAGCCGTATCTTTATACCACCATCCGGCGGCTGGCGATCGACCTCAGCCGCCGCGATGACCGCCGCAAGCGCCGCGAGGACACGGTGGGTTTCGAGGCGGGGGAATCCCAGCAGCAGGCATTCCACCCGTGGTTCGAAAGCGAGTCATCCGAGGATGAAACGCGCGTCCAGCTTGAGGAAAAGCTCAAGGAGCTGCCGGAAAAGTTCGCCGAAGTCATCATCATGAAAATCTGGGGCGAGCGCACCTTCGCTGAAATCGGTGAAGCGCTCGGCATTTCCCAAAACACGGCGGCCTCACGGTATCGCTATGGACTTGAGGCGCTCAAGCGCAGTCTCGGCGGAGCCCGCCGCCGCGGCGATCTCTCGATTTGAAATTTCCTTCACTTCACAGTTATGTCATCTGATTCATCATCTATTGAGAACGACCTGCGGCAGCTCCGTGCCGCCGCGCTCGATGATGCCTTGCTCGCCCGGCTCGAAGCCTGTGCCGAGGGCACATGGACGCGCCTTGATCCCGTCGAGCTCGAATTCGAGCAACGCCTGCGCGGCATGGCTCCTGCCCGCTTGCCGGACGCGCTAATGGCCAAGCTGGAGTCCGTGGTGGCCGGTGTGCCGTTCTCCACAGAACCGCCGAAAATCGTGCACTTCCCGGCGCGCGGCGAGAAGGCCTCCCGCCAGCCCCGTGCTTGGTGGGGAGCTGCCGCGGCAGTGGCCCTGTTCGGTGGGCTTGCCGGATGGCTTGTTCCCGCCGGCCCGCAGGAAAAGCCCCTTGCCGCCGCGCAGTCCAGCGCGCCCGCCATCCAGCCCGTGCCCTCTGGCCAGCTCATTCCGGCAGGCATCAACCGCGGCCTCAAAGAAGCCCGTGACGAAGGTGTGGTTTGGCAATCCAGCCAACAACCGCACCGCGTGCTCAGGGTGGTCTATCAGGAACGCGTGTCGCTCAAGGACGCCTCCGGCCGCATTCATCATGTCGAACAACCGCGGGTGGAATACATCCTGGTTCCGGCCAAGACGGACTGACCGTTGTTTTCCCCAGACAAAATCATCCTGCCGCTGCGCTCATCGGCTGCATCCCATGAAAAGCATTTCCATCATCACCCTCACTGCCGGGTTTGCCGCCTTGCCAGTGCTTGCCATCGAGGCACCGCCGGATGACGCGCTGCCGCCAGCGGAGGTGGCACCGGCACCCGCTGAAGCTCCGGTGGAAAAAGCCGGCATCGCCTATCTCGGCGTGGTTTCCGCGATGGTGCCCGAGATGCTTGCCGAGCACCTCGGCCTGCGTGCGGGCGAAGGCATCGTCGTCAATGCCGTGATGCCCGATGGGCCCGCAGCCAAGGCAGGTCTCGCGGCGCATGATGTCATCACCCGCGTGGCCGGCGAACCGGTCGGCTCGTCTGATGAACTCACCGCACAAGTCGCCGCCCGCAAGCCGGGCGAAACCATCCGCCTCGATGTGATCCATCAGGGGAAACCCGGAGGCATCGATGTCATGCTTGGCACCCGTCCCGAGCAGATTGCCGCACCGCAGCCGCAGCCGCTGGATCAGCTCAATCTCGACGGCATACCCAAGGAGCTCGCCGACCGCGTCCGGCGCATGATCGAGGGCAACCTCGGGGAAATGCGCCTTGATTTCGAGAAGGGAGTCGAGGAGGCCGCACCGCAGATCGAGGATGCGATGCGCCAGATGCGCGAGCGATTGGGCAAGGCCATGGAAGGCATGAAAATCCCGGAATTTCCGGAAAACCCTGGCGGCATTGAGATTCACCAGGGGGCGACCTTCCGCCTCATGGACGACCAAGGCAGCATTGAGCTCAAGTCCATTGAAGGTGGCAAGGAAATCACCGTGCGCGACAAGGATGACCAGATCATCTGGAGCGGACCGTGGGACACCGAGCAGGACAAGGCCGCCGCGTCCGAGGATATCCGCCGCCGGGTGGAGCGGCTCAATTTCGACGCCGGAGCCAACGGCCTGCGCCTGAACTTCCGCAATGTGCCGCCGGATGCGGACGGGCCGGAATGAGATAACATTTTTTCATGGGTAGAGAACGCAATATGGAGGGCGTTCATGGAGACACCCGCGTCCGGCGATCCCGGGCGCGGGTGAATCATTTCCCCGGTTTCATTCATCGCCGCTGAGCGTGACCCTGGCGCTGGCAAGCGGCCTGCCGGAAATGCTGATCCGGCCGTCGATCTGCACCAGCCCGCCCATGCGGCCTTCGACTTTGGCGTGGATTTCCAGCAACTCGCCCGGCAGCGCCGCGCCGAGGATCTTGGCCGCGCGCACGCCGCTGAGGCGGAGGTTTTCCAAGGGGCGGATTTCCGGATCCGTCTGGGCTACCACCCCGCCGAGCTGGGCGATCGCTTCGATCAGGATCACTCCAGGCATCATCGGGTTTCCGGGGAAATGGCCATCGAGAAACGCCTCGCTGCCGAGCACCTGATAGATCGCCACCGCCTCGCGGCCGGGATCGAGCGAGGTCAGCCGGTCCACGAAGCGGAACGATGCGCCGTGCGGCAGGCTTTGGAGCGCGGTTTGCAAGTCGGGAGTCATTTCGCGGGAGTTCGGGAGTAGGAGACTTTCCACAGCACCAGGCCGTGTGCCGGGGCGTTGAGGCGGCCGCAGTGGAGGTCCGGATTTGTAAGAAGGGCTTCGACTTCGGAGCAGCTCATCAAGCCGCGGCCGGTTCTGACGAGCGTGCCGACGATGCCGCGGCACATCTTGTAGAGGAAGCCGTTTCCTTCCAGAACAAAGGCCAGCAAGGGGCCGCTGCGGCGGATTTCACAGCGGGTGAGCGTGCGGGACGGGTCGGCCAGGGTGCCGTCCCGCCGGGAAGTGAAGGCGCGGAAGTCGTGGCATCCGCGCAGCAGCGCGGCGGCCTGGCGCATGGTTGCTAGATCGAGTGGCTGCGGCACGTGCCATGCGTGCCCGGCCAACAGCGGGTTCATCACCGGCGCGTTCCAGACCTGATAGCGGTATTGCTTGGAGGTCGCGCCAAAGCGCGCGTGAAACGAGCCGCAGGTGCGTGCGGCGGAAAGAATCCGGATATCCGCGGGAAGCAGGGAGTTGATGGCCGGGCCAAGCCGCCGGCCCGGCATGGTGGCCTCGTTTTCCGGCACGTCGAAGTGCGCCACCAGCCCCAGCGCGTGCACGCCGGAATCGGTGCGGCTCGAGCTGACAAGTTGAGGCGCTGACGGAAACAGGACCGCCAGCGCCTTTTCAATGTGATCGGAGGCTCCCATGCCCGAGCGTCCGGCATGCCAGCCATGGTAGGCCGCGCCGTCGAAGGCGATGGTCAGTTTGAACCGCTGATCGTGGCTTGGACGGCAGTCGCTCAACCGGCGAAGTTGGCTGCGACCACATCCCAGTTCACCACGTTCCAGAACGCGGCGATGTAGTCCGGGCGGCGGTTCTGATAGTTGAGGTAATAGGCGTGCTCCCAGACGTCGAGGCCGAGGATGGGCTTGCCCTCGCAACCGGCCACGGCGGCACCCATGCAGGGGCAGTCCTGGTTGGCGGTGGAACAAACGGCCAGCGAGCCGTCGGCCTTTTTCACCAGCCATGCCCAGCCGGAGCCGAAGCGCGTGACACCGGCCTTGGCGAAGGCTTCCTTGAAGGCGTCGAAGGAGCCGAAGGCCTTGTCGATGGCGGCGGCCAGCTCGCCGGATGGAGCCTTGGCACCACCCGGGGCGATGACTTTCCAGAAAAACGCGTGGTTGGCGTGGCCACCGGCGTTGTTGCGCACGGCCATGCGGATGTCGTCCGGCACCGAGGCGAGGTCGCCGATGATTTCGCAGATCGACTTGGCTTCGAGCTCGGCCTTGCCGGCGATGGCGTTGTTGAGATTGGTGATGTATGCCTGATGGTGCTTGGAATGATGGATTTCCATCGTGCGGGCGTCGATGTGGGGTTCGAGCGCGTCGTAAGCGTAGCCGAGTTCGGGAAGTGTGTGGGCCATGTTGGTTAGGGGAGTTTGGTTTGCGTATCGCCCGGTGATCCGATAGGGAATTGCGCCCGGCGACTCTCCTTACGAAACCGAGCTTCCCGCCAGCCGCAAGAGAAATCCCACATGCCACCCGAACTCGCACCCTACCTCCCGGAAATCATCACTGCCATCGTCGCCTTGTTTGTCGGCTGGTTGTTCACCCGGCTTGCCGCCTCCAGCAAGATCGCTACCGGCATCGAGCGGCTCAAGGCGGAGGAGCGCCGCTCCGCGGAAATCGAGGCCCGCCTCGCCCAGACCGCCGCCGAGGCCGGGCGCAATGAGCAGGAAGCCCAGACATTCCGCAACCAGCTCGGCGAACTGCGCGCCCGCCTCGAAGCCGAACTCAAGGCCGCCGCCGAAAAACAGGCGCTGCTCGAACGCGCCGAGGCCAAGCTATCCGACACCTTCAAGGCGCTCTCCGCCGACGCGCTCCGGGTTTCCTCCGAGCAATTCCTCCAGCTCGCCAAATCCTCGCTCGCCACCCAGACCGAGGAGGCCAAGGGCGAAATCGAAAAACGCAAGACCGCCATCGAGAACCTCGTCAAGCCCGTGGCCGAATCGCTCGGGAAATTCGAACTCCGCATCGGCGAGATCGAAAAACTCCGCGAGGGTGCCTATGCCGAACTCAAGGAACAGGTCCGCGCCCTCGGCGAAGGCCAGCTCGGTTTGCAGCGTGAGACCGCGTCACTCGTCAAAGCCCTGCGCCAGCCGACCGGCCGCGGCCAATGGGGCGAAATGCAGCTCCGCCGCGTGGTGGAACTCGCCGGCATGCAGGAACACTGCGATTTCGAAACGCAGCACAGCACCACCACTGACGAGGGGAAAAAACTCCGCCCCGACCTGGTGGTTAGATTGCCCGGCGGGAAATCCATCGTGGTCGATTCCAAAACGCCGATGGACGGCTACCTCGACGCGCTGGAAGCCACCGATGACGCTGTCAGGGATGAGGCGCTGCAACGCCACGCCCGCCAGGTGCGCACGCACATCCAGCAGCTTTCCTCCAAGAACTACACCGCGCAGTTTGCGCACGCGCCGGAGTTCACCGTGCTGTTCCTGCCCAGCGAGTCATTCTTTTCCGCGGCGCTGCAGAGCGATCCCGGCCTGATCGAGCGCGGCGTCGATCAAGGAGTCATCCTCGCCACGCCCACCACGCTCATCGCGTTGCTGCGCGCCGTGGCCTACGGCTGGCGGCAGGAGGCCATCGCCGAGAACGCCCGTGAGATTTCCTTGTTAGGCCGCACCCTGCACGAACGCCTTGGCAAACTCGCCGAGCACTTCGCCAAGCTCGGGCGCTCGCTCGGCAATGCCGTGGAAAACTACAACAGCGCCGTCGGCTCCTTCGAAACCCGCGTGCTCACCACCGCCCGCAAGTTCGAAGAACTCAAGGCCGCGCCCGAAGGCGTTTCCCTCACCATTCTCGAACCGGTGGACAGCGTGCCGCGCACCCTGCAATCCACCGGCCTGCCGCCCACCGCCTCTCCGGACGACGATTTCACCTTCGTCCCCGATCCACCCGCCAGTGCCAAAAGCGCCGCCGCGGACCTGCGCTCGGCGCTGGAGTGAGATGTGGCGGATGCAATCCGCCGCCACCTTCGGGATTGGCGGAGCATCATTTTTCGTTTAGAACCCGCGGCAATGGAAGCGGAGCATCCGGAAGTCGTGGGGATCGGAGACCTGACCGGTCACGAATTGATTGGTGAAAGCGGCTGCGGCGCGGTGTTCCGCGTGAAGGATGCCGGCGGAAACGCGCTGGCATTGAAAATTTTCGATGCGGCGACGGTCAATCGCGAGCTATTGGAGAAAACGACGCGCCGTTTGCAGGCGGGCGGCTGGCCGGATGGCGTGCTGCCGGTGGTTTCCTCGGATTTCCAGGCGTCGCCCGCATTCCGGATCATGCCGCTCATGGCGGATGGCGGGGATGGGGAGACGCCGCGGCCACGCTCGCTGCAACACCGGCTCGACGAGCATCCGGGGCTGGAATCCTGGAAGCTCGTCAAGGCGCTCGCCCGCGCGCTGGCCGCCATGCACGCGCGCGGCATCGCCCATGGCAACCTGAAGCCGGGCAATGTATATATCGACGACAACGGCGCGCCACTGCTGGCCGACTGGGCGCTCGGCAACATGCCGGGAGTGAAACATTTCGAGTTCACCGACGCGGTGCTCTATCAGGCGCCGGAGCAGTTGCGGGATCCGGGCGGCTATCTGGAAGCGGGCGGCCAGCGCTGGGATGTTTTCGCCTTCGGCGTGCTGGCCTACCGGCTTCTAACAGGAAATTTCCCGCGCTGCAATGAGACCTTTTCCCAAGTGGCTCCACCGGTCGGGGAAACGCGGCGCGAGGGCTTGCGCGCGGATTTGGGCAAGATCGCCGCCAACCTGGAAGCGCAGCCGGATTGCACATGGCCGGATGTCAGTTGCAGCCCGCTGGAGGGCGGCATGCGGGAATGGATCGGCCGCTGTCTGGAACTGGAGCCGCTCAAGCGCCCGCCCAACATGATGGATGTGGTGGCGGGCCTCGATGCGGTGGAGGAAAAACTGGCGGCGCAACAGGAGCGCGAGGGATTGCTGGACCAGCGCCGGCACGCCGGGCGGCGGGCGTGGCGCGCGTTTTTCGCCATGGGCGTGGCAGCGGCTCTGGCGGCGGTATTTGCGGCTTTGTGGCATCTCGAACGGACGCGCTTCGCTGCGGAAAAAATCCGGCTTGGCGATGAAACACGCAGCTTCAAGGCCGCAGCCGAGACGGCACTCGCCGCGCGGGATGCCGCTGCACTGAAGGCCGCCGCCACTGAGGAGACGCTCGCCAGCGAGCGGCAGGCCTGGCTCGAATCCCTCGCGGCCTCGCGCCAGGCAGGTGATCGCCTGTTTTCATGGGCGATGGAAAACAACCACCGCCGTCTGCCGACGCTCGATGGCCGCGCACAGCGGCTCAAGCAGTTGGAGAGCTACTTCGAGGATTTCCTCACCCGCACGGCGGACATGCCGGATCTGGTCGAGGAGCACGCCCGCGCCCGCTTGCAACTGGCGGAAATCTCGCTCGCCACCAATGACGCCACTGCCGCGACCCGCCGCCTGGATGAGGCCCTGAAGATGTGGGAGCCCCTGCCAACGAATGCGGATTTCAAACTGCGCCTGGCCACCGATTCGCTACTGCTCGCCCTGCTCCGGCAGACAAACGCCGATCCGCAGACCGAGGCCGCTTTTGCCAGCGCGAGAAAGGCCTTTGACGCGGTGCCACGTTCCGAGGTGGATGCCGACCGCATGGACCGGATGCTGGCTGTTCTCGACTTCCATGAGGCCAAGCTGCACGCCGCGCGCGGCGATGAAACCAAGGCGCTCGAGCAATTGATGCGGGCCACCCAGACGCTCAACCGGATTTCCGAACAACGGCCGGACTCCGCCATCCTGCGCTCGGAATTGGCAGCCTGCCATTTGTCCAGCGCCTCCATTCTCGACGAAATGGGCAATCCCGGCGACGCCACCGAGGTGCGGCAGCTTGCCTCGGTGGAACTCCGCAAGCTCGTGGAAAAAAATCCGGAAGATCCGGCACCGCAACTCGAACTCGCCGCTTGCTACGGCGCGATGGCCGAGGCCGCCGTGCTTTCGGGTGACATCGCCGCCGCCGAGTCCCTCTCACGGCAATCCACCACCCTGTTAGACGGCCTGCTTGCCCGGCAACCGGAAAACCCCAGGGCGCTATCCCGCAAGGCCGCCCAACTCGGCCTGCTGGCCGGCATTCTGCGCGACCGCGGGCAGACGGCCGAGGCCGTGCAGCATTATGACGATGGCATCCGGATGCTCGAGGCGCTCCGGGCGTCCGCTCCGGAAGATACCACGGTTTCCTATCAACTCTCCCTGCTGTGGTGGCAGAAAAGCCGGATGGCCGGCGCTTCCGGCGGGCGGGATGAGGAAATCGCGCTGCTCGGCAGGGCGCGGGATTTGTTAGGAAGTCTGGAGGTCTCGCCGCCGGTATCAGGCCCGCCGCCCGGCCAACTGCGGCGCAGCGCCGCCTATCTGGCTGGTGATCTCGGCCACGCGCTCCAACTCGCCAACCGCAAGGGCGACGCCGCCCGCGCCTTCACCACCGCGGTTTCCCTGTGGGAGGCTCTGGTGAAATCCCGCCCGCAGAGCGAGGAGTATCAGGAAGGCCTCGCCTGGAGCCGCCAGCGGCTGGCGGATTTGAAGTGATCAAATTTCCGCCGCCGCAGGGGCCTGACTCTTCGCCCGGATGCGCAGGTTGAGCATTTCCACGCCGAGTGAGAATGCCATGGCGAAGTAGATGTATCCTTTCGGGAAATGGAAGTGGAAGCCCTCCGCCATCAGCGTGGTGCCGATGAGGATGAGGAAGGAGAGCGCGAGCATCTTCACCGAAGGATGGCGCGAGACGAACGCGCTCACGCTGCCGGAGGCCAGCATCATCACGCCCACTGAAATGATCACGGCGCTCATCATCAGCGAGATCCGCGAGGGATCATTGACCATCCCGACTGCGGTGATCACCGAGTCCAGCGAGAAGATGACGTCGATCATCATGATCTGCACCAGCACTGCGGCGAAGCTGTTGGCTTGGACGGAAACGCCGGAATCTCCCGCGCCTTCCAGCTTGTGGTGGATTTCCCTGGTGGCTTTCCAGATCAGGAAAGCTCCGCCGAAGAACAGGATGAGATCCTTCACCGACACGCCCAACAGCCCGTGGTGCTCCTTGTATTGCGGGCTGAGATTCCACAGGAATTCCGGCAGGTGGAAGCTGAAGACCGGCTTGGTCAGCCCCATGATCCAGGTGATGGAAAACAGCAGCGCCAGCCGCGCGAACATCGCCAGCCCGAGGCCTAACAGCCGCGCCGTCTTGCGTTGGTGCTCCGGCAGCCGGTCCACCAGGATGGAAAGGAAAACGATGTTGTCGATGCCGAGGACGATTTCCAGCAGCGAGAGCGTGAACAAAGCGCCCCAGGCCTGGGGATCGCTGAACCACTCGAAGGAGAGTTCGGGCATGGCGGCAGGCTTGGGTTATTTGGAAACGAAGGCCAGCGCGCGCTGCTTCATCTGGGTGGCCATCAGGCTGAGCGCGTTGGCCCGCGTCGGCGCGAGGTGCTCCTTGAGCCCGGTGCGGTCGATGAAACCCATGTCCGCGGTGAGGATGGCGTCCGGCGTCTCACCATCGAGCACGCGCACAAACAGTGCGATCATGCCCTTGGTGATGAGCGAATCCGAATCCGCGGCGTAGCGCACCGCGCCGTTGTCAAAGGACGCGTCCAGCCAGACCTGGGACTGGCAGCCCTTGATGAGGTGCTCCGGGTTTTTCGCCGCCTCATCCATCGGCGGGAGTTTCTTGCCGAGTCCGATGACGTATTCGTAGCGCTCCGTCCAATCCTGGAAGAGCGCCAGTTCCTCCAGCAATTCCTGTTGTTTGTCCGCGATGCTCATGGGCGCGGCCATTCAACGCGGAATCCGCCGCTCGGCAAGCCCGCTTCCTGCATCAAATCGTGTTGCCGGGCTTGGGTCTTTTTCTCTCAGGTGCGCTGATGCTTCCGGCAGCGATTGAGGGCCTCCAGACCGAAATGCTGCAAAATCCTCTCGGTCTTCAGGAAGCCCGTCCGCGTTTTTCCTAGCGGATGCAAGCCGGGCGGCGGGGTGCCGGGCAGGAGGCGTTCCGCATTCTGGTGGCCTCGTCACCAGAGTTTCTGGCTCAGGGAAAAGGCGACCTCTGGGATTCGGGAATGGTCAGCCGGTCGCAGAGTCACTTGGTTCCCTATCAAGGCAAGCCACTGACATCCCGCATGAGAGCTTGGTGGACCGTCGAAGTCCGTGATGAAACGGGGGCCTCGCGCCACCCTGCGGAGCCTGCGATGCGCGTGGCGATGCGGGCTTCCAGGCTGGTGATATCGGACATGGCGGGGTGGCTGACTTCATCCCAATATGCCCATCGCGCGGCAATGCCAAAGACGGTGATGCCACTCGGCCACTGCCGCACACGGGTTCTTGCCAGCCGCCACCGCATCGGCCAGCTTTCGCGGCGTGATCCGCCCGTGGGTTTCCATCAACCTCGCCGTCTCCGCCGATGGGAAAATCTCCTCGGTGAGCCGCCGCCCGTCCGGCTGGACCTCCCGCGCCGACCACGCCCGCCTGCTCGGACTGCGCGAGAGCGCCGACGCATTGCTCGTCGGCCGCGGCACCCTGGAGGCGGACCGCATGACGCTCACCGTGCCCGGCAAGGCCGTGCAACCGCTGCGCTGCATCGTTTCACGCAGCGGCAACCTCGCCGCCGATCACCCGGTTTTCCAGAAACCCGGTGGCCCGCTTCATCTGTTGGTGACCGGTGAAATTGGATCGGGCATCCCCGCCGCCGGTCCCCTGCTGCAAATCCATCACGGCACGCTCGCCGGGTTTCTTGAAACGCTGGCCACCACCCACGCCGTGAAGCGCCTCCACTGCGAGGGCGGCGGCGCGCTCATCCGCTCACTGGCCGGACTCGACGCCATCGACGAGTTTCACCTCACGCTGGCCGGCCACACGCTGTTCGGCGGCATCTCCGCGCCCACGGCCACGGGGGTTGCGGCGGAGTTTCTGCCGCGTTCGCTTGCGTTCACACTCAGCCACTTCGAGCCGCGGCCGGACTTGGGTGAATGCTTTCTCAGCTACCGGCGCGCTCAGTGAGCGGGTTTTTCCGCATCGTGATGCTCCGCCTCGCCGTGGCCGCCGGAGTGGTGTTGATGCAGTTGCTTGGTGCCGTCAGGACCTTCGAATTCATGGCGTTCGCAGGAAACACCGGCAAAGGCAACGGCCAGAAGGAGCAGCGGGAAAAGTTTCATCGGCGCGCTTCATAGCCGCTCGCCGCCGAAACGCAACCCCCAAGCTCACCGATCCAAGGGGTGGCTGGGATCAACTTTCCGGAAAGATTTTCCCCACCAGGCGGCCAGCAGGCTGCCGATGAGGCAGTGAAACACTGCCGAGATGGCCGCCGGGACCGGGGCGAGTGCCATTTGCGGGAAATGCCGCGTTGCCAGCGCCGCGCCGAGGCCGCTGTTCTGCATGCCCACCTCGATGGAAATCGTGCGTCGCAGGCTCTCGGCGCAACCCGCCAGCCGGGCGAAGCCGTAGCCCATGGTGAAGCCGCTGACATGCAGGAGCAGCACCGAGGCAAACAGCGGCCACAGCGCCGTGGCAATCTCCGCCTTTTTCGCGGCGACGATGCTGCCGACGATGCCCACCACCACCAGGCTGCTGAACAAGGGCCCCAGCGCATCCACCCAGCGGCGGATTTTTTCCGGATGGCGCAAGCGGCCGAAGGCGGTGTTTGCGGCCACGCCGCAGGCCAGCGGCAGGAGCACCACCACCAGCATGCTGCGGAACAGCGCCCACGCATCCACCGGCAGCCAGGCCCCGGCCAGCCAGCGGGTGAGCCATGGCGTGGCCACCACCGCCACCAGCGTGGAGGACATGGTGAGCAGCACGCTGAGCGCCACGTTTGCCTTGGCCAGGTAGCAGATCACGTTGGATGCGGTGCCGCCCGGGCAGCAGGAAACCAGGATCAACCCGATCGCCAGCCCCGGTTCCAGCTGGAAGGTTCTGGCGATGGCCCAACCGCTCAGCGGCATGATGAGAAACTGCGCCGCCACGCCGAGTGCCACCAGTTTCGGCTGGCGCGCCACCGCCGTGAAATCCGCCACCCGCAGCGTGAGGCCCATGCCCAGCATGATGAGCCCGAGTCCCGGCTCGATGAACGGCCGCAGCGCCGCCCATGGCCCGGGCTGGAGCCAGGCCCAACCGCAACCGAGCACCACCCACAGGGGAAACAAGGCCGTCATCCATTCCAGCAATCGCGCGCTTCGCATGGCGGCACTTCTACTTCCGCGGTGCCATGAGGCCATGCAAATGATTGGCCGCGCCGCAAAAAATCCACACGCTCCGCCAGCGCCGGGCGCATCCCGCTTTGACTTCCGCAATTCCGATGGCTCAGTGGCGCCCAGGGCAATCAAACCGCATGCTTTTCCTCGAACAACTCCGCGGCGAGCTCCGCAAACTCTTCGCCCGGCCGCGCACCTGGATGGGTTACGGCGCGTTCCTCATCATGGAGGCGCTCATCCTCTTCGTTTACAAGCTGGAGCGCAGCCAGAACCACATGCGCGGACTCATCGAGCGCAATGGCCTGGAGTTCGGCACCTACTACAGCTCGCTGACGATCACCTTCACCATCATGCTGCTGAGCATGTTGCTGTTAGGTTCCATCTACTTTGCGCTGGTGGCGGGCGACATCGTGGCCAAGGAAAACGAGGACGGTAACCTGCGGCTGGTCTTCGCCCGGCCGATCAGCCGGTTGCGGCTGCTGCTGGTGAAATACACCGCCGTCTCGCTCTACACTTTCAGCTTCGTGTTTTTCGTCGGCGTTTCCGGCTATCTGATGGCGGTGGCGGCGGTCGGCTGGGAAGGCGGCTTGTTCGTGATGGAGCCGAAAATGAAAGTCTTCGCCGCGTATCCGGACTGGTGGGAGGGCGCCGGCCGGCTGGCGCTTTCCGCGGCGGGCATCGGCCTGAGCATGATCACGCTTTCGTCGATCGCGTTCATGTTTTCCTGTTTCAAGATCAAGCCGGCGGCGGCGACGATCATCACGCTCACCATTCTCTTCGTGGACATGATTTTGCAGGGCTTCCCGTTCTTCAAACCCTACGAGAGCTGGTTCGTCACCTGGCGGATGAGTGCGTGGGTTTTCCTGATGGAGCAGCACCTCTCGTGGGCGAAAATCGCCGAATCCTACGCGTTTCTGGCAGGCCTGAATGTGACGCTCTTCGTCATCGGCTGGCTCGCGTTCCAGACGCGGGATTTCAAGACCTGAGGCGGCGGCTCACCAGTTGATGTTCTGGCCGCGGGCGTCGATGTGGGTGAAATTCCAGTAGCCGCCGACGCCGCCCTTGAACAGGCCGAGCTCACGCAGTTCTCGGGCGGTGGCCGTGACCAGCGAGGCGCGCACGGGGAATTTCACATCTGCGGCGATGTTTGCCTGGTGCCATGATCCGGCGCGGCCACCCGAGCGCGCGTTGTAGGCCGGTGAGCGATAGGCGGAAATCACTTCCACCTTGGAGACATTGAGCTCCTGCGCGATGCGTTCCACCACCCGCAGGGTGTAGCCCATGCGTTTCCAGGTGGATTTGGGAGGCAGCGTGTTCCAGACGTTGCCGCGGCATTTGGCGTGGGAGGCCACCACTTGGGCGGCGCTCACGCGCCTGAGCCCGAGGCTGTTGAGGTAGCGGAAATACTCGTTGGCCTCGCGGAAGTTGCTGGCCGCCCATTCTTCCGGCAGATCCGGTTGGAGGCTGAAAGGCACGGCGCGGCCGGTGTTGCTCTGGGTGGAGGAAGTGGGCACCGAGACCTTGGGCATGGATTTGCTCTTCTTGCCCTGCGTGAAGGCTGCCGCGGAGCCGGAACTCGCCAGAAAACCCAGACCCGCAAGACTCAGAGTGCCAAGGATACCACGGCGGCAGGTCGGCTGTGATGCGGGCGTTTCGGGGGCTGTCGGGTCTTCGGGAAAAATCATGTCGTCAAGGGATGGGGCATCGGTCTGGCAAAGCGGATGGTGTGCCGGAACACACGGAATTTGCGCAGCCCGCGTCAAAAGTTCCCGACGACGAAATCAAACCACGCGCACCCGGCAAGCAAAAAAAGCCCGTTGAGTTCTAACTTTTTCCGCGGCCTCAATCCAGCTCCTTGCGCTCAAGCGCCTCGTCGAGGTGCTTGAGGAATTCCTTCACCGTCGGGTATTCGCTGGCGAAAAAGCGGCTGAACTCCTTGCCCTCGGAATCGAGCAGAATCACGGTGGGAAAGCCCTCGATGCGGTATTTCTCGGCAAATGGCTGGTTTTTCTCGCCCAGCTCCTTGTTGCCCTTCGGGAAATCGAGCTCCACGAGGATGAAGTTCTTCGAGGCGGCGGTGACGAATTCTTTTTTGGAGAAGACGTTCTTGCGCATGACGATGCACGGCGGACACCAATCCGAGCCGGTGAACTCCACCAGCACGGATTTTTTCTCCGCCTTGGCCTGGACCAGTGCCTTTTCGAGATCGGTGGACCAGCCCGCCGGAGCGCTGGCATAAGCGGTGGCGGTGAGCGCGGCGACGGTGAAGGAGGCGAGCCAGGTGATTGCTTTCATCATCGGCATTAACGGTTTCCGGCGGCCGCTTTATTCAAAAAACTTGGCCGGGTGGGCAAACAAACGCTAGCCAAGGGCATGCCGCAGCCGCGCCTCATCATCGCCACCCGCAATGCCCACAAGACGGCGGAAATTCGCGCCATGCTCGGCGGCCGCTTCGAGGTGCTCGATGTGACCGCCTTTCCCGAGTGCCCGGAAATCGCCGAAACCGGCACCACGTTTCTCGAAAACGCCCGCCTCAAGGCGCTCGGCATCAGTGCCGTGGTGGATGGGCTGGTGCTCTCGGACGACTCCGGGCTGGAAGTCGATGCGCTGGGCGGCGCGCCGGGCGTGTGGTCGTCCAGCTTCGGCGGCGAGGAGGGCGATCACCCGCGCAACAACGCCCGTTTGCTCGCCGAAATGGCTGGGAAAAGCGACCGTCGCGCCCGCTTTCGCTGCACCATGGTGCTGGCGGAGCAGGGGAGGGAGCTGGCGCATTTCAGCGGCACGGTGGAGGGCCGGATCATCGGTGAGCCACGCGGCGGGCAGGGTTTCGGCTACGATCCCTTGTTCATTCCGGATGGCCATGAGCACACCTTTGCCGAGCTGGGCGAGGCGGTGAAAAACTCCCTCAGCCACCGCGCCAGAGCGCTGGCAAAAGCCATCGACTGGCTGGAGCGCCATCGTTGAGCGCACTTCTTCAGCCTAACTTGGAAAAGTGATCCCAGCCACCGGTGAGGGTTTCGCCGGATCCCGCGGGGACGAGGTGGCCGATGGCGGTGAGCGGGAGGCTGGGAAATGCGGTGGCCCATGCCGCCAGCAGCCCGGGCACCCGTTCCAGCTCGATGGCCAGCAGAAGTTCGAAGTCCTCGCCGTCGTTGAGCGCCTGCGCCGCCGTGCAGCCCGGTGAAAGCGGCAGGGCCGCATGGTCGAGCACGCAGCCACAGCCGGAGGCCACGGCCAAACGCGGCAGATCCTTGGCCAGCCCGTCCGAGAGATCCATCATGGCCGTCGGCTTGAACTCGGATACCAACCAGTATGCTTCTTTGGCGCGTGGGGTGAAGTTGAGGTGTTTTCCGGCGAGCGAACCGCCGAGGGTTCCGGTGACGAGGAGGGTTTGGCCGGGGCATGCGGTGGAGCGCAGGGCGAGGTGCTCGCGCCGGACGCTGCCGGTGGCGGCGATGGAGATCACGGCGGCGGAGCCTGGTGGCACGCGCGAGGTTTCGCCGCCGGCGAGCACCGCGCCGAAGGCGGCGAGGCAATCGCCAATGCCGCGGTAGAGCTCCTCCGCCCATGATACGGAAGTTTCCGGGGGTAGGGCGAGGGTGACGAGGAAGCGCCCGGGTTTTCCGCCCATGGCGGCGAAGTCCGAGACCACCCGGGCGGCGGCTTTCCAGCCCACGGCGCGGGGCGGCGTGTCCGGCAGGAAATGCACGCCGGCGACCATGGCGTCGGTTTTGAGGAGTTGGAGCTCAGCGGATACCGGGCCGGGATCGATCACCGCGCAATCATCGCCGGGGCCGGCGGCGGGATCCGGATCGCGCGGGACGAGGCGGGTGAGCCGGTCGATGAGGGCGTCCTCGCCGATGTCGCGGAGGGTTTTCACTGCGGCAGCTCGATGGGGATTTCGTAATAACGGACGGCCATCTGGGCGATGACGGTGGCGCCGTTGAAGCAGAAATGCGTGGCAATGGGAGCCCACAGCGAGCCGGTTTTTTCGTAGAGAAACACCAGCACGATGCCGAAGATGAACAAGGGCAGCAGCGCGGTGAGATTTCCGTGCGCGGCGGCGAAGATCAGGGCGGAACAACCCGCCGCCACCGTCATGCCGCCGAATTTTTTCATCACCGGGTAGAGGTAGCCGCGGAAGACGATTTCCTCGCACAGCGGCGCGGCGATTACTGCGGCGAAGGCCATCAGCCCGAGCACCAACGGGTCTTCCGATTCCTGCAGCAGCCGCACCGTGTCCTGCACGGTTTCCACCCCCAGCGACTGCATCCATTCGACGTATCCGGAAAACTGCAGGCCGCTGAACACCAGCCACATGAGCAACACGGTGCCGGGGGCGATGAGCACCATCCACGGCCACGCCGGCCAGCGCAGGCCGAGCCACTGGATCAGGCCCACGCGGCGGGTGACCAGCAGCGCCACCAGGCCCGCCATCAGGAATTGGAAGCCGATGTTCACCAGCAGGGCGTCCGGTGTGAGTTCCGGCTTCTGGGTTTGCGCCGCGCGCAATGAGGTGAGGATCAATCCGGCGAACAGGCCAAACACCAGAACCACTCCCAGCAAATCCACCGGCCGGTAAAACCACACCGGCACCCGCCCTACGGGCAGCTCAGGCAGCTCCGGCGGCAATGGCGGCGGCTCATATGGCGATGCCTCGCTGCCGCCAAACTCAGCGGCATCCGGCTGTTTGGTAGGGGGCTTCCCGCCGGACCACGCGCGCAGGACCACCGCCACGCAAAAAACGACCACCGCCGCGGCGAATGCGCCGGTGAGAACCATTTCAGTAGGGTCGGGCATGGTGGGGATTTCCTCGCGCGCAAGCTGCGACGTCCCGGCCGGACGCGCCAATGGAAAAATGCGCGCCGCTTTTTTCGCCCGGTTGCTTAGGAAATCATGAATTTAAGCCCATGCTTGCAAATCGCTTGGGAATCCGGAGACTCCGCGTTCATCGAAACCGCCCGCCCATCCCTGATTCCGCCGCCCAATCCGTATCGCGTGATTCTGCGGCGGGACTACCCGGAGCCGCTCATCGCGCTGCTTGCCTTCATTCTCGGCATTTGGCTGTGGGACCATTATTTTGGGAAAACCGCCGGCTACGAACCGGGCACCGAGGAGATCGCGCTGGTGAAGATCGACCGCGACCTGCGCCTGGCGGACGCCATGGCCGGAGACCCGGCCTGGCTGCGCTGGCTGGCGGGCGTGGATGAGCCCGCCGCCATCCGGAATGACGGGATGCGCGCTTGGGAAAACCTCGCGGCCTACGGTTCGATGAGCCTGCCGGGGCTGGAGGCCTATGCCATTCTCAAGGCGGAGCATGAAGGCCTGCCGCTGCGCAAAACCCTCGCGGAAACCATGCAGGGGCAGATGATTTCCGACTTTGTCGAAACTTCGGAACAGCTCGCCAGCCACCGCGGCACCTGGTGGCACGCCCGCTGGATCACGACCATGGAGCAGGACATGCCGCCCTATTGCCAGTGGCGCGAAATTTATCAGCGGGATTGCCAACAACTGCGCATCCGGGCGATCTTCGCGCGCTCTTGGGTCTGGCTGCTCGGGCTGGTCGGCCTGGCGTTCATTCCCCGCACGCTGGCGGATTTGAAACGCGGGCTGCATGCCCGGCCGCGCGGTTATGGCGGTGCCTGGCCGCTGCCGCTGGGGCTGGTGATTTTTCTGGTGGCCACGCTGGCATGGATCGGCTTCGCCATGACGCTCGAGCTCGGCATCGGCGCGCTGCCCGGGCTTCATCCGCTGGCCGGGATTTTGTTAGACGCGGCGGCGCGCATGCTGCCCGCGCTCATCGCGCTGGGCCTGCTTTTCCGCCGGCCGTCCCACGCGGTGCGGGTGCTTGGGCTGGACCGCCCGCTCGCCCCGAAAACCGTGCTTGGGGTGTTTTCCCTGCTGCTGCTCGCGGATCTGCTGCTGCGGGCGGCTATCGGGGGCGGCGACTCCGCCGACCCGGGCGGGGGATTGAGCGCGGGTGAGGCCGGCATCTGGGGGCTGGTCTTTGCGGTGGTTTCGGCCTGCCTGCTGGCACCGTTGTCGGAGGAGTTGCTCTACCGCGGTGTGTTGTTCCGCTCGTTATGGAACCGGCTGGGCGTTCTGCCCGCCGCGATTCTCTCGTCGGCGGTCTTCGCTGTGCTGCATTTTTACGATGGCTACGGCTTGTTGAGCGTCGGCATTTTCGGTTTTTCCTGTGCGCTGCTCTACACCGCCACCGGTTCGCTCGGCGCCTGCATCGCGCTGCACTTTTTGTATAACTCGTCCATCAAACTGCCGGAATGGCTGATCTATCACGGCGCGCTTGGTTGACCGCGCGCATTGGGATTTCCCGTTTCGTCATTCGTCTTGCCCTTGGTTCCGCCGGAATTCTAGCCTGCCAACGTTCATGAGCGATTCGCCGCCCACCGCCGCCTTCGTGGCTCCGGCTCCTGCCGACCTCGCCCCGATGTTTCCAGGTTATGAGATCGGCCCATTGATCGCCACCGGCGGCATGGGCGCGGTCTATCAGGCCGTCCAGCGATCTCTGGAGCGGACGGTGGCCCTCAAGATCCTGCCGCATGAGTTCAGCGCGGATGCCGCGTTTTGCGCGGGTTTCGAGGCCGAGGCCAAGGCGATGGCGCGCCTCAACCATCCCAATCTCATCGGGGTTTACGACTTTGGCGAGGCCGCGGGCATGCTCTACATCATCATGGAGTATGTTCCCGGAAAATCGCTTTTCCACTCCGCCCACGGCATCGCCATCGACCCGGCGGAAGTCATCCGGCTGATCAGCGGCATTTGCAGTGGTCTCGCCCACGCCCACGGCAACGGCATCATCCACCGCGACATCAAGCCCTCCAACATCCTGCTGGATCCCAGTGCCAATCCCAAGATCGGCGACTTCGGGCTCGCCCGGCCCGCCGACCATCAGATTCAGGAGGGTGAGGAAATTTTCGGCACTCCCCACTACACCGCGCCGGAAGTCATCAGCACCCCGGGTCATGTGGACCACCGGGCGGATATTTTTTCCGTCGGTGTGATGCTGCACGAGTTGCTCACCGGCCGCCTGCCTGCGGATGACCGCCGGTCGGCATCGGTCATTGCGCACTGCGATCCGCGCTTCGATGCGATCATCCGCCGGGCCACGGATCCCATTCCGGATCACCGTTATGCGAGTGCTTTGGAGATCGCCAATGAGCTCCAAACCATCGCCACCACATCCGGTCCAAAGGTCTTGCGGACGGCTCCGGTGCCCGCCACAGCGGGGGCGGGTTCTCGCAAGGGCAAGGCCCGCCGGCAGGACCGGAAGTCCTCCGCTGTGCCCGTTATCATCATTTTTCTGGCCGCCGTCACGCTTGCCGTCTTCGCCTACAGGCACCACCTCAAGCAAAAGCTCGCACGTCAGAGCGCCGCGCAAGCATCCGTCAGCGTGGTCGTGGAACCTCCACCGGCACCTGCGCTACCACCTGCGCCACCACCTGCGCCGGAAGAACCAGTTCCGCCGCCCGTCGTTTTCGAACCGGATCCCACTCCGCTTCCGGGGCCAGAACCCTCCGCCGAGCCGCTTGCCCCCGAGCCACCGTCTCCGGCAGCGGAGCCTAAGTTCGATGTTCCCGGCTTCCTCTCGCGTGCCCGCAAGGTGATGCGGGCCCGCGCCGAGCCCGCCGTCCGCAAACAAAACGCGGCCATTGAGGACAACCTCGAAGCCATGGAGCGGAATCTCAAACGTGCCCTGCGCAAACAAGGTCTCAAACCCAGGGAACAAGCCGTCGGAGCCCTGGTTGAGCAGTTGACCGAAGAATGCAAAAGCCAGGACAGCCGCATTCCCGCAATCTTGCCCGCAGCCCTGACGGTCGTGCCGGGTTTTCAGGCGGTGCATGCCGAGTTTCTCGAAAAGCAGCAGGCATTGGAAAGCTCGCTTGCCAGCGAGTTGTCCCAATATTCCGCGACCTACCTCCTCGGGATCGAAAAACAAATCGAACGCCTCAAGCCAACTGACGATCCCGCCGCCATCGGACTGCTCGAGCAGGAGCTCCAAAGCGTTCGCGGGGATGAAGGATATTTCACCGGCCTGATGCTCGCGCCGGATTCCGAGTAGGGAAATTCCCTGTGACACGTTCCCCGGCACACTTCCGCTGGCGGAGCGGCGTTTCGCATTTAGAGTCCCCGCGTGCCTCACACTGAGATCGCCCCACCGTCCATCCGCCTTCACGGCTGCCGCCAGCACAACCTGCGCAATCTCGATCTGCAGATCCCTCTCGGCAAGCTCACCGTGGTCACCGGCCCGTCCGGTTCGGGCAAGTCATCGCTGGCATTTCACACGCTCTACGCCGAGGGCCAGCGCCGCTATGTGGAAACGTTCTCACCCTACGTCCGGCAGTTTTTCGACCGCATGGACAAACCGGATGTCGATTCCATCGAAGGCATCCCGCCCGCCATCGCCATCGAGCAGAAAAACCACGTCCGCACCACGCGTTCCACCGTCGGCACGCTCACCGAGATCAACGATTACCTCAAGCTGCTTTATCCGCGCCTCGCCACCGCCCACGATCCCCACACCGGAGAAATCATCCAGCCGGACTCCCCCGAATCCGTCGCACAGTGGGCCATGGAAAACCTCGCCGGTCAGCCTGTTTTTGTCACCTTTCCCATCCCCGTCCCGTCCGGCACCAAGGCGGAGGAGCTCTTCCCCTTCCTCAATGCCCAAGGCTATCTGCGCATCCTTCATGATGGCCAGACCCTCCGCACCGACGAGCAGGGCGCGGACTTCAACCCGCAAGCGACCATCCATGTCCTCCAGGACCGCATCACTCTAACAAAAAATAACCGCTCCCGCCTCCTCGAAGCACTCGAAGCCGCCTTCCGCCTCGGCAAGGGCCATGCCGCGATTGTGGCTGGTGCGTCCCGCTCCTTCTCCACCACCTGGCACAATCCCGCCACCGGCTTCACCCTCCGCCCGCCCACGCCCGCCCTCTTTTCCTTCAACTCTCCCCTCGGCGCCTGTCCCAAGTGCCGAGGCTTCGGCCGCATCATCGGCATCGACCTTGAAAAATCAGTCCCCGATCCCACCCTCTCCATCGCCCGGGGGGCCATCAAGCCCTTCCAAGGCGAGCGCGGCGGGGAATGCCAGCGCGACCTCATCCGCTGCTGCCGCGAGCGCGGCATCGACATCAAGACCCCGTGGGAGGACCTGACCGACGACGAACGGGAATGGGTTTACTATGGAGACCGTAGAAAACCCGAGATTTCACCCGAGGAGCTCGAAGCCCTCTGGCAGGCCGGCGACTGGTATGGCGTCAAAGGCTTCTTCGACTGGCTGGAAACCAAGGCCTACAAGATGCACGTCCGCGTCTTTCTTTCCCGCTACCGTTCCTACACCACCTGCGCCGCCTGCCGCGGCAAGCGCCTGCAGCCCGAGGCCCTCTGCTTCAAAATCAACGGCCTCACCCTGCCCGATCTTTGGAGCCTCCCCGTTTCCGAGCTCCTCCCATGGTTCGCCAATCTCAGATCCCGAAACTCAACTCTCAAATCCAGGGACGCCACCCTCGCCCTTGTTCTAACAGAAATCCACTCGCGTCTCACTTATCTCGATGAGGTCGGCCTCGGCTACCTCACTCTGGACCGCCCCACCCGCACCCTCTCCGGCGGCGAGGTGGAGCGCGTGAACCTCACCACCTGTCTCGGTGCTTCGTTGACCGGAACTCTCTTCGTGCTGGATGAGCCCACCGTCGGCCTCCATGCCCGTGACATCGACCGCCTCGTCGGCGTCATGCACGGCCTGCGGGACAAGGGCAACACGCTTGTCGTCGTCGAGCACGAGCAAGCGGTCATGCAGGCCGCCGACCACCTCATCGACCTCGGACCAGCGGCGGGCACGCTCGGTGGTGAATTGGTGTATCAGGGACCGCCGCTCAGAGTGCCGAGTGATCAGTTAGCAGTGATCGGTGAAAAGAAGAAAAAATCTTCGCGAAGCGCAAAGTCTTCACTGATCACTGATCACTCGGCACTTGGCACTTTGCCATGGCTCACCGGCCAAAAATCCATCGCCATCCCAAGCAAGCGCCGCAAGCCGTCAGCACAAGTCCTCACCGTCAAGGGAGCCACCCGCCACAATCTGCGCAAACTTGATGCCGGGATCCCGCTCGGCCTCTTCGTCTGCCTCACCGGGGTTTCCGGGTCCGGCAAGTCCACCTTCGCCCATGACGTCGTCTATCAGAACCTTGCCCGCAAACTCGGCCAGGAAACCGAAGGCGATCCCGCATCCATCCGCGAGCTGAAGGGCAGCCAACATCTGACGGGCGTCGAGCTCGTCGATCAATCCGCCGTCGCCCGCACGCCGCGCTCCACGCCCGCGGTTTTCCTCGGTGCATTCGATCCCATCCGCCAGCTCTTCTGCGAAACGGAATCCGCCAAGGCCGCCGGTCTCAAGCCCGGCTTCTTTTCCTTCAACTCCGGCGATGGCCGCTGCGACCGCTGCGCCGGCAATGGTTTCGAGAAAGTGGAAATGCAGTTCCTCTCGGATGTTTACATCACCTGTCCGGACTGCAACGGCCGCCGCTTCAAAGCCTCCACCCTCGAATACACCTGGAACGGGAAATCCATCGCCGACATTCTGGATTTGACCGCAGATGACGTGGCGGAGGTTTTCAACCGCCAAGCCCACCATTCCAAAAAAGAGCAAAAACTCATCTCCGAGATCCACGCCGCCATCCAGCCCCTGCTCGAAGTCGGTCTCGGCTACCTCAAGCTAGGCCAGCCCCTCAACACCCTCTCCGGCGGCGAGTCCCAACGCCTCAAGCTCTGCCAACTCCTGACGGTGGCTGGGACTTGCAGCCCCAGTCCGTCGAAGGGACACCCTGTCCCTTCAAGTCTGAAAGGCAAACTCCTCATCCTCGACGAACCCACCACCGGACTCCACTTCACCGACATCGAGCGACTTCTATCAGTCTTCCAGAAACTCGTCGATTCCGGCCACTCCCTGCTCGTCATCGAACACAACTTCGAAGTCATCAAATCCGCCGACTGGATCCTCGACCTCGGTCCCGAGGCCGGCAAACACGGCGGCCAAATCGTCGCCCAAGGCCCGCCCGAAGACATCGCCAAACTCGACACTCCCACCGCCCGCTATCTCCGTGAGGTCTTGAACGGAGCGCGGACTTCAGTCCGCGCGTCTTCCCCCAAATCTCAAACTCCGAATCCCAAATCCCAAATCTCCTTAAGAGGCGCACGCCACCACAACCTCAAGAACATCTCTCTCGACATCCCGCGCGACCAGCTCGTCGTCATCTCCGGTCTATCAGGTTCCGGCAAGTCCACCCTCGCCTTCGACATCCTCTTCGCCGAGGGCCAGCGCCGCTTCCTCGACTCGATGTCCGCCTACGCCCGCCAGTTCGCCGAGCAGTTGGAAAAACCCGAGATCGACAGCTTGCAGGGCCTGCCGCCCACCGTCGCCATCGAGCAACGCGTCTCCCAAGGCGGCGGCAAGTCCACCGTCGCCACCGTCACCGAACTGTGGAACTTCATCCGCCTGCTCTATTCCAAACTCGGCACCCTCTACTGCCCGGACTGCCGCGTGCCGGTGGAAAAACAATCCGTCGCCGCCATCGAGAACACCATCCGCGGCCACTTGAAAAAAGGTCCCGTCACGCTCTTGGCTCCCGTCATCCGCGGGAAAAAAGGCTACCACACCGAGGTCGCCGAATGGGCGCTCAAGCAAGGCTTCACCCGCCTGTTAGTGGACAAGCAATTCAAGGACGCCGAGAGCTTCACCCGCCTCGAGCGCTTCAAGGAACACGACATCGATGTGGAGATAAAAGTGATCACGGATCACGCGGCACTCGGCACTTCCATCGCGCGAGCCCTTGAAATCGGCAAGGGCGTGATGCGCCTCTTCACCTCCGACAAGAAATTCATCCTGCTCTCCACTCACTCGGCCTGCCCGTCCTGCAACCGCTCATTCGAAGAACTTGACCCACGCCTTTTCTCCTTCAACTCACCACACGGCTGGTGCGCCGAGTGCCGCGGCCACGGCCGCGTCCCGAAACGCCGCCACCACCTCGACACCGCCCGCTTCGACTCCGTGCTCGAAGCAGAAATGGACGCCGACCGCGCCATCGGGCGCATGGACGACGAGGAACTCGTCACCTGCCCCGCCTGTCACGGCTCCCGCCTCAACCCCATCGCCGCCAACGTCCGCCTGGTACTATCACATATCTCAAATATGGAATCCGATTTGCCCATCGCGGAGCTGGCGCGGATGACGATCTTGCGTGCGGCGGATCATTTCTCCGGGCTTGGCTTCACCGAAGCGCGCGACAATCTCATCGCCCGGGACATCCTGCCGGAAATCAAACAACGGCTTTCATTCCTTCAGGAGGTCGGCCTCGGGTATCTCCAGCTCGACCGCTCCGGCAACACACTCTCCGGCGGGGAATCCCAGCGCATCCGCCTCGCCGCGCAGCTCGGCTCCAACCTGCGCGGCGTGCTCTACGTGCTCGACGAGCCCACCATCGGCCTGCACCCGCGCGACAACGCCGCGCTGCTCAAAACCCTCATCAAGCTCCGCGACCATGGCAACTCCCTCATCATCGTCGAGCACGACGAGGAGACCATTGCCGCGGCGGATCATTTGATCGACCTCGGCCCCGGCGCGGGCCGTCTCGGAGGCGAGGTCGTCTATCAGGGGCCGCCGCCGGGAGTGAACAGTGATCAGTTAGCAGTGATCAGTGGAAGAAAAGCCAAACTCAAGTGCGCAAGCAAACCACTGGTCACTCACTCCCCCACGCTGCGCGCACTCCTCAACCCGCTCATCCACCCCACCCGCGGCTGCCGGCGGGAAGTGAAGAAATCCCACCCTTTCCTCACGCTGGCAAATTGCCGCGCCAACAACCTGAAGGACATTGATGTTTCCATCCCGCTCGGCCGGCTCACCGTTCTAACAGGAATTTCCGGTTCCGGCAAATCCACCCTCATGCACCAGTGCGTGGCGGCGGTGTTCAACCGCCAGGCCAAAACCAAAGCCCCCTTCACCAAAGTTTCCGGCGAAAAGGCCATCAAAGCCTGCTACGAAGTGGATCAATCGCCCATCGGCAAGACCTCGCGCTCGTGCCCGGCGACTTATGTGAAAGTCTTCGATCACATCCGCACGCTCTTCGCGCAGATGCCGGAGGCCCGCATGCGCGGCTTCGATGCCTCCCGTTTCTCGTTCAACACCGAGGGCGGGCGTTGTCCCGAGTGCAAGGGTAACGGCCGCGTGAAGCTGGAAATGGATTTCCTGCCATCCACCTGGGTGCACTGCGAAGCCTGCAACGGCAACCGCTACAACCCCGCCACGCTGGAGGTTGCCTTCCGCGAGAGGAACATCGGCGAGGTGCTTGCCATGACCATCGACGAAGCGGCCGCGTTCTTCGACTCCCAGCCGCGCATCGCCGCGCCGCTGCGGCTCATGGCGGACACCGGCCTCGGCTACCTCCAACTCGGCCAGCCATCGCCCACTCTATCAGGCGGTGAGGCCCAGCGCATCAAGCTCGTCTCCGAATTGATCAAAGGAAGAGGTGCGAAAGCCCGAATCTCAAATTTGAAATCTCAAATCTCAAATCTCTACCTCATCGAGGAACCGACGGTGGGTTTGCATCACGAGGACATCCGCCGCCTCATCGACATCCTCCACCGCTTGGTCGATGAAGGACACACCGTGGTCGTCATCGAGCACCACATGGCCATCGCCGCGGAGGCGGACTGGATCTTCGACCTCGGCCCCGAAGCAGGCGACGGGGGAGGGGAGATCATCGCGCAAGGGCCGCCGGAAAAGGTCGTGCAGTCGAAAAAATCGCGCACGGCACCGTTTCTCAAGGCGGCATTGGCCGGTTGACTCCGGGTGGCGCGGGAGTTGCGCCCGTGATGCGCTCTGATAGCGTGTGCCCATGCGCCGCATCGATCTCAACGCCGATCTCGGGGAAGGAGGCTCGCAGGATGCCGCACTGATTGCGCTGGCAAGCTCCGCAAACATCGCCTGCGGCGGCCATGCCGGTGATGAATCGACGATGCGCGCGGCCATCGACGCCTGCCATGCCGCAGGGGTGGCCATCGGCGCGCATCCCGGCTACGAGGACCGCGCGCATTTCGGCCGCCGGCCGCTCCAACTCGCACCCGCCGCAGTGACGGACATGGTGGCGCGGCAGGTTGGGCGGCTCGCGCAAATGACGCCGCTACAGCATGTGAAACCGCATGGCGCGCTTTACACCCAGGCGGATCGCGATCCGGCGTTGGCGGCCGCCGTGGCCGAGGGGGTGGCGGGCGTGGCTCCCGCCTGCCTGTTTTACGTGCCGCCGGGCGGGGAGCTGGCAGCCGCAGGTGCGGGCGCGGGTTTGCATGTGCGGGCGGAGGGTTTCGCGGACCGCCGCTACGCGGTAAACGGCAGTCTGGTGCCGCGCGGCGAGGCGGGCGCGGTGATCGCGGATGCCGGCACGGCCGTTGCACAGGCTTTGCAGATCGCCTGCGAAGGGCGGGTGCGCACGGTGGCGGGAAACTGGTGCGCGCTGCCGGCGGAAACCCTCTGCGTGCATGGCGACGGCGCGCATGTGCTGGAAATCCTGCGCGCCGTGCGGCAGGCATTGATGGATGCTGGATTCGAGATCCGCGCCCCTGGGGCTCACAAGCCCTTGGCAATGTCATCCGCCAGGCGCGAGAGCAGCCGCGATTGAGCGGCGACGAGCGAGGCATAGCCGTCCGAGGCGAGCGGCTCGCGGTCCACGAAGGTGCGCGAGGCTTTCAATTTCCGGTCCGGCAGCGAGTAGGCGCGCCAGCCGGCCTCGATGACCGCATGGCCGTCGGCCGCGCCGTGGAACTGGCGGATGTCCAGCGTGACCTGGTAGCGGATGCCCTCGTCGCCCTGCCACGGATAGACGCGGACGTTGCCGGTGTGCATGCGGCGGCCGAGGTTGGCGGCGGTGATGCGGGCGACGGAAGCTGATAGATCGCCGGCCCAGCGGTGGTCTTCGGCCAGGGCCAGCTGGTTTTCGTTTTCGGCGAGCACGAGGTTCGGGCGATCGATGTATTCCGCGAGGCTGACCGGGCCGACGCCGATGCCCGCGCCGCCGCCGGAGGGCGCGGGGCCGTCGGCGGTGAGGACGTAGAACGCTCTCGATCCCGCGCAACCGGCGAGCAACAGGATGGCTGATAGAAGATGGAGTGCCCGAATCATGGTGGTGGGAAAAAATTTCAATGCGGGGCCTTGGGTTTCGGGTTGCCGGAGGACTCGCGGCCGAAGAGCAGCGAGTTGGGTTTTTCATCGATGGTGGTGGCCACGGATTTGAGCGAGCGCAGCGAGGCGCGGAGTTCGTCGAGCGTGCGCAGCAGGTCGCCCTGCACGGCACCGTCCGGGCCGACGCTGGCGACGGACTTTTGCAGCTCGTCGAGCGATTTGCGCAGCTCGGCAGGCAGGCCGCGGAAGTCCGGATCGTCGAGCGTTTTGCGCGCGGCGGCGGCGGTGGCCTCGATTTCCTTGAGCGTGGCGCGGGACTCGGCGATGGTGATCTTGGTCTCCTCGGCGGCGGCGGAGATTTCCTCCAACGTCTTGTCGAGCGGGAGTGCCTGGAGTTTGTCGAGAATGGCGGTGATTTTCGCCTCCAGCTGCACGAAACCGGAGGAAATCGTCGGAATGGTGTGGAGCTCGCCTTCTTTTTCCATCTGTGCCGGGGCGGCATCCTCATAGTAGTCGAGGTCCACGTAGAGGGCACCGGTGATGAGGCTGGCGGTCTTGAGCGAGGCGCGCAGTCCATGACTCACCGCTTCCTTGATGAACTCGGAATCCGCAGCCGTCATCTTGCGCACGGATTCCGGGCGCATCAGGCAGGGATCGATTTCGATGAGCACCGGAATCCGCGGGTCCTCGGCGGCGGGCATCAGGTCGAAGGAAATTTCCGCGACGCGGCCAATGGTGATGCCGCGGAACTCGACGGGTGCTTTTTCGGCAAGGCCGCGCACGGTCTGGTCGAACAGCAGCAGGAATTTCAACGTGGGATTGAAGGTGGATTTGCGCGCTGTGTCCTCATCGCGGAACAGCGGAAATTCCATGCCATCCACCGCAGGCTTGCCGGGTTGTTCACCCGCAGTCACGCCGAAGGAAACGCCGCCGGAGACCATCGCTTGGAACGAGGGCGTGCGGAGCTTGAAACCATCGGCCCCGGCGCTGATGTCGATGCCGCTGGTGTTCCAGAAGCGGGTGTTTTCGGTGACCAGGCCGCTGTATTCCTCCTCGATGAAGGCGTTGTAAGTGACTTTCTGCCCGTCCCCGGCGAGTTCGCGGCCCTCGATGCGCCCGACTTCAAAGCCGCGGAAATAAATCGGCGCGCCGATCATCAGCGATCCGGCCTGCTCGGCGGTGAGGATCAGGCGGCGGCCGGGCACGCTGCGGTTGGTGGCGGGCGGCGTTTCGCGGCCTTTGAAATAGTTGTGTTTCTTGGCATCCGGCGGGCCGGGATCGAGCTCGATGTAGGCGCCGGTGATGAGGGTTTCGGCCCCGGAAAACTCGGTGACGGACAGCCGCGGCTTCACCACCCAGAAGCGGGTGCCGCGCCGCAGCAGGCCCTCCGAGTCCGCATCGAGCTCCAGATAGACCAGCACCGATTTCAAATCATCGGCCAGTTTCACATCCTTGACGATACCCACCTTCACCGAGCGGCAGCGGACCTCGGTGGTGCCGGCGGAAATGCCGTTGGCGGTCTCGAAGCGGACACGCGCCTCGGGGCCCTGCGCTGAGAAATTCCGGTAGAGCAGCCAGGCACCTACCAGCAGCGCGATGATGGGCACGACCCACACGATGTTCCACCGTTGGGCACGGCGGACCACGGGCGTGGCGGCAGGTGGTGGGCTTGGATTGTTGCTCAAGACTCTATCGTGGTTGGACTGGCGGGTGCCGCCTCGGTGTTCATTTCGTCGAGCCGGTCCCACAGCAGGCGCGGCTCGAAGCGCATCGCCGCGAACATGGTAAGCACGACCACGCCGGCGAATGCAAGCGCTCCCGGCCCGGGGGTGACCGCCATGTAGTTGCCGAGTTGCACCACCGAGACCATGATGCCGACCACGAAGATGTCGATCATCGACCAGCGGCCGAGCAGCTCGGTAACCAGGTAAACCCGGCCGAGAGCTTCTGGCGACGGATGCATCTTGCCGCTGGCCGCCGCGCACAGCCAGCTCAGCGCGGCGATCCTGAGGAACGGAATCAGGATGGAGGCGGTGAAAATCACGATGGCGATCGGGTAGGCACCGGTTTCCCAAAAGGTCATCATGCCGCCGATGATCGTGTGGTGCGTGACCACGCCGATCTCCACAGTCGTCATGATCGGCAGCAGGTGGGACGGGATGTAGAGCGCGCCGGCGGCGATCATCAGCGCGACCGTGCCCTCCAGGCTGGCCGGCTTGCGCAGGTGAAGGCTGGTGCCGCAGCGCGGGCAGTGCCCGAGCGCCACCGGCGAGACCTTGCCGCAAGTGCGGCAGCAGGCCAGCCCGCGGTCGGCGGCTTTTGGAAATGGCGCGCTCATCGTTGCGCCACCTCCAGCCTGTCCCAGAGTTCTTCGCGGTCGATGCCGGCCACTGCGGCGGCCATGCACAGCATCACGCCGGCAAAGGCCCAGAAGCCGATGCCGAAATGCACGTCCGCCACCTTTGCCAGCTTGAGCAGGCTGACCAGCACGCCTAACAGGAAAACCTCCACCATGTTCCAGGGCTCGCTGAGATACATCCACTTGGCCGCAGTGAAGGCTCCCGGCGCCATGCGGCCGAACATCAGCGGCAGGCAGACATAGATCATCCCGCCGGCCAGCAGCAGCGGTGTGACGATGGTGAACAGGATGATCGACACGCCCAGAATCGGCGCGTTCTCATCGATGAGTGCGGTGGCCGCGCCGGTGAGGGTGAGGTTGCGCCGCATCATGGCCGCATCCATCGTCAGGAACGGAAACATGTGCACCAGCACCATCATCAGCAGGGCCGCCAGCGAGAATGCCGAGGCGCGCGCCAGCGAGGCCGGCCGGTTCTGATAGAGCAGCGCGCCGCAGCGGATGCAGCGCGCGGCGGTGCCTTCTTCGACGGGAAACGATTGATGCAGTGTGTCGCAGAAATGGCAGGCCGAGTAGTGCGGTCCGCCGGGCGGCCTGGGCCACGAGAGCATCGCCCGCCAGGTTTTGGAAAAGCCTTTTTTCATGGTTCACGCGTCGCCACCACCCGCTGCGCCAGCTCGCCGAGGCCTTCGACGCCGCATTCCACGAAATCCCCGGCCTGCAGGTAGCGCGGCGGAGACATGCCCATCGCCACACCGCCCGGCGTGCCGGTGGCCACCACATCCCCGGGAAGCAATGTCATGAAGCGGCTGATGTAACTCACCAGCTGCCGCACGGAAAACATCATGTCACCCGTCCAGCTGTTCTGGCGCAGCTCGCCGTTCACACGGCACCACAGGCGCAGCTTCTGGGAATCGGTGATTTCATCCGCAGTGGTCAGCCACGGGCCCATCGGCGCGAAGCTGTCCGCGCTTTTGCCCTTGGTCCACTGGCCGCCCATTTCCTTTTGGAAGGCGCGCTCGGAAAAGTCGCAGAAGGTCGCGTAGCCTGCCACGTGATCGAGCGCCTCGATCTCTTTCACATAAGTCGCCGTTTTGCCGATCACCACCGCGAGTTCCACCTCGTAGTCGAGCTTCATCGCGCCGCGCGGGATGACCACGTCATCGAAGGGGCCGCTCCACGCGCTGGTGGCCTTCATGAAAAGCGTCGGCTCGGTGGGAATGCCCTCGCCGAGTTCCTTGGCGTGGTCGAGGTAGTTCTTGCCCACGCAGACGAGTTTGGACGGGCGGTTCACTGGCGGGCCGAGCCGCGTGCGCGGGTCCACCACGCCGCCGCCCGGGCAGCCGTCCGCCACCCACTCGGCCAGCGCCTCCAGCCCGCCGGAGGCGAAAAACCCCTCGTCGTAGTCATGAAACTCGCCGCTCGCGTCCAACCTGCGGCCATCCGCCAGCTGCACGCCCGGCTCCTCGCGTCCCTCGTCACCGAATCGGATCAATTTCATTGCGGTGTCCCATAGCTGATTCAGAGGCGTTCCGGAATTGGAAAAATCCCGGACCTAAAGACCGCGGGGTGCGGCAAAATAGAAGCGGCCCGACCGATCATCCCCCAAGGAAAACCCAATAACCCGGGAGGCATCTCAGTCGGACCGCCTTGTCTTGCGACGCGCGGAACCTGTGCCATGCCATACCCGTCCGCAAGGCTTTTATTTGCAAAATCTCCTTGTCGCCCGGCGGCCTCTGGTTCAATAAAAATGCTATGGCAGTTAGGCTGGCGCAGGGCGTTTTCCCCTGCAATCGTCCCGCCAAGCCCCAGTTTCACCCCAACCTTTTTTGAATCGTGCGAAATTTCCGACGAATGCTGCCTCCTTTGTCCTCTGCCGGCAGACTGGTTTTTCTGACAGGTGCCATCTGTGCCCTGATCACCGGCTGCAAGGATCGCGATCCCGACGGCAGCGCCAGCCTGCAAAAGGCTGAAAAACACTTTGCCGCCGGTGACTACGGCAGCGCCGAGGTGGAATACAAGAACGCGCTCAGCGCCAACCCGCGGAACATGACCGCGCTGTTGCGGTTGGCGGATATCTGGGAGGCGCGCGGCGGGCCTTTTCAAGCGGCGATTCTTTTCCGCAACGTCAGGAATCTGGATCCGTCCAATGCCAAAGCGCGGCTGGGCATGGCGGGATTTCATCTCACCATTGGCGATCGGAGCGGCGCCCGCAACGAGGTGCTCGAGGTTTTGAAAACCACGCCCGACGACCGGGATGCGCTGGTGATCCTCGCCAAGGCGGCGGGCAACGAACAGGAAATCAATGATGTGGAAGCGAGACTGGCTTTCCCGGGGGCGGAAGAGGACGCGCGGATCTGGCTCGCCAAGAGCATCCTGGCCATGGGCCGCCGCGATGCCGATGCCGCCGGGCAGGCTTTGCAGCGCGCCATCGAGCTCGACGCGAAATCGCCCGCCCCTTACGTTTACAAGGCCAGATGGCATCTAGCGCGCAATGAGGCCGCCGCAGCGGACGAGTGCCTGCAAACAGCGCTGCGGCTGGCACCGCTGCGCTCGCCGGAAAGACTGGCCTATGCCTCGTTCCTGCTCTCTGCGGGCAAGCGCGACGAAGCGGTGGCCCTGCTGGAAAGCACCACCAAGGAAGCGCCGGATTTCATCGCCGCATGGCGCCTGCTCGCCAGGCTGGCGCTCAGCGAGAACGATCACGAAAATGCGCGCAAGCTACTGCAGAAAGTGTCTGCCTGGGATGCGATGGATTTCGAGGCGAGCGTCCTGATGGCGATGCTCCACCTCTCGGAAAAGGACGAGGCCGGCCGCGACACGGCGATCGAATTGCTGGAAAAGATCAGAACCATGTATCCGCCGAATGCTCTGGTGGAGTATTGCCTGGCCCGCGGCCGTCTGGCCTCGGGGGAAGTGGAGCCCGCCATCGAGGCACTCAGCCGCGCGCTGCGGGTGGAGCCGGACATGCGCGATGCGGTCATCATGCAAGGCGGCCTCAAGCTCTCGCGGCGCCAATTTGACGAGGTGATTTCCCTGATGGAGCCCTATCTAGGCAACCATCCGGCGGACGTCGATGCGCTGCTGATGCTTTCGGAGGCATACCGCATGTCCGGCAGCCCGGCCAAGTCCTGGGCGGTGCTTTCCACTGTCACGGACGCGCCGGAACAGAACCCGCGCTGGCACATGGAAACGGGCCTCGTGGCAAAGGATCTGCGCAAGTATGACGAGGCCCGCAGCGCCTTTGAAAAGGTGGAAACGCTGGATCCTTCCAATCTGAGGGCACCCGCGGAACTGGTGGGGCTCGATTCCTTCGCTGGAAACCATGCCGCAGCCTTGGAGCGCGCGGAGAAACAACTCAAACTCCACCCCGGAACGGCTGGCCCGTATTACATGCGGGCCACGGTTCTGGCCAAGCTGAAGCGCCAGGATGAGGCGGCCAATGACCTCAAGCAGGCATTGCAACTCGATCCCAAACTGGTTGCCGCGCATTTGATGCTGGCCCAGATGCACTCCTCGGCCGGCCGGACCGAGGAGGCGATTGCCCAATTGGAACAGGCGAAAACGGCCATTCCGGGCAATATCCCGGTGCTGTGGACGCTGCTCGGCCTGTATGATGCGAGCGGTCGCCCGGCGGACGTCAGGAATTGCTATGAGGAAATCCTCAAACAGGACCCCCAATACATTCCCGCATTGAACAACCTCGCCGTCATTCTGAGCGAATCCGCGGGCGCGGATCTCGAGCGGGCCTATCAGCTTGCCCAGCAGGCCAGCACGCTCAAGCCGGATGTCGCTCTCATCTCCGATACCCTCGGCTGGATTCTTTACAAGAAAGGTGAGTTCAACAGAGCCCATCGCTATCTGGCGGACGCCGCAGCCAAGACCCAGGGAGAACCGCTGGTCAAATTCCACTACGCCATGTCCTGCCTCGTGATGGGTGAGGAACAGGCGGCCCGCACGGCGCTCAAGCAGGTGCTTGCCGCCGATGCCGGATTTGCCCGCAGGGCCGAGGCGGAGCAGGCGCTGGCCCGTCTGGACGCCCCGCTTGAGCCGGGAGAGGCAGCCATCCGCGTGCTTGAGGCGAACATCCAGCAGCAGCCGTTGGACATGGTTTCCCGACTGAAACTGGGTGGCATGCTCGAAACGGCGGGCAAACAGGCCGAGGCGGCCGGCGTTTACACGGCCGCGCTTGAAACCAATCCGGAGCTCTATCCGGCGATTTCCCGTCTGGCCCACTTGTATGCCGAGCCATTGGATGATCCGGACAAGGCCTACAAATTCGCCCGGCAGGCGTCGGAGATGGTGCCGGATGACGCGGCCATTGGCGTGATCATGGCGAGCTTGGCCTTCCGCGCCGGCGAGTTCGAGCGCGCGGATCTCTTGTTCCAGAGCAACCTTGCCAAAATCAAGGACAACACCGGCCTGATGTCGCAGGCAGCGTGGGCGGCCTACAGCGTGGGCCGGGTGGGCGATGCGAAAACGCTCATGGAGGCGGTTGTCGCAGGCTCCAAGGATCAGGGCGAGCGCGCGGCCGCGCAGCTTTTCATCGATTTGCAGGACGAGGCCCGCGCGTCCGGCCTGATCGAGGGGGCATTGGCCAAGAATCCCGAATATGTCCCCGCGCTCATGGCGCGTGCCGATGCTGCCGGGAAAAACGATCCCAAGGCCGCCATGCAGGGCTATGAGGAGGTGCTGAAGATTTATCCGAAATTCGCCCCGGCCAGCGAGGCCATCGCACGCATCCGCGCGGCGGAATCGCAGCAGTGAACGATGCCCGGATCAGTCCTGAGGCGGCACGCCTGGGGTCTCGGCAGTCTTTTCCTCCAATGGCTTGGAGCGGTTGCCGAGCTTGCGGAAGACCAGCAGCAAGGCAAAGAGCGGCAGCAGGGAGATTGCGAAAAACACCGGCCCGCCACGGTGGTGGATGGCCGAGTGGATCATGTCCGGCCCGTAGTGGGTGCACAGCCAGCCGAGGGTGACGATCCGGAAGGCGTTGCGCAAAATCCCGAGCGGAATCACCAGCAAGGTGAGCACCGCGCGTTGCCATGGCCGCTCCAGCAAGAGCTGGCCCGCCACCAGGCTGGTGATGAACAGCACCAGGGTGGAGCGGATGCCGCTGCACTCGGGAGCCACCATGATGCTGATGTTTGGCAGTTGGAAGGATAGGCCCGTGCGGAAGTTCGGCACGTCCACGAGCGGAAACAACCACGAGGTGACCTCGGCCGAGGCATGCTGGAGCCACTTTTCAATCAACTCCACCAACTCCGGTGGAATGGGCGCCATGAACACGAGAAACGCGGCGGGAAACACCAAGCCGGACATCAAGCGACCGCCCAGCGTCCACACCGCCAGCGCCACCCAGCCGGCCACAAAGGCAAGCGTGCGCAGACTCAATATGCCGACATCGACTCCCTCCACCGCCGTGCCGCTGTGACGGAATGAGAGCACCAACAAGAGCAGGGAGATGGCAGCCAGCACGAGCGGCACGCCCGGCGCGCGGGAATGCACGAATTCCAGATCCTGCCGGCGGCAGGAGACCAGGAATGCGCTGACGAAGGGGATCAGCAGGATGTAGGAGAACAGGTCGTCATTCAGGGCGTAGCGGACCAATGCGGCCAGAGTGGTTGCAAAGGCCGCGATCAGCAGGATCGAGCCGATGCCAAACCGCTTCAAGTGGCGGTGGAATGTTTCCGGAATGGGCGGATGATGGGACATCAGGGCAGCGGGATGGGGAATTCAAGCCATGTGCGGATAGACCAGTGAGCCGATGAGGCGCGAAACCGGCAACGGGATACGGCGGAAAACCGCATGATGCCAGCCCTGTTGCGGGTTTTGTCCAGCCACGAATTTTCCCTCGCCGGGTGAGTAGCGATGGTAGATGAACTCGTTTTCGGTGGTGCCCCACGCCAGTTTGAAGCGCCGCAGGCCGGGATTGTCCGTCTCGCTGCGGCCCATGTGGAGATCCCGCATGCCATCCGCCGCCATCCGCCGGATCGCCTCCCACATCAGCAGGTTGTTGGCGCGCAGATGCTGGGACGCGAGGTCCGAGGCACCGAACTTGAAGATGGCACGGGAGCCGAAGTGCATGAAAACCGCCGCTGCGACCGCCTTGCCCCGGTGGGATGCCAGAAAAACCGTGGCGAGACCGGGTTCCATCAGGTGGCGGCGGATGTTGGAGAAAAACGCGTACGGCTGCGGCGGGGCTCCGTGGCGCTTGCGGGTGAGGCAATGCAGGCGGAAGAATTGTTTCATGGCCGTTTCATCCCTGCCGGTGGAGATGACCACCCCGGAATCGCGGGCTTTGTGGACGGACCGTCTCGCCGCCCCGTCCACGCCCGCCCACAGGAAATCCTCGTCCTTGGCCAACTCCAGTTGGTGGGTGAGATAGCGCACGCCGGCCGGAGCGACCTCGGGAATCCCGCCGCGGCCGCGGAACTCGACGTAGCGCCACGCGCGCTCCCCGGCATGCTGCACGGCGGCTTCCACCAGCGGGCGCGCATCGCATCCTGGCGCACTGAGCGGATCGCAGCCATCGGTGAACGGCAGCGAGACGCCGCGCCGGCCCGTCCACCTGCTGGAAACTTCCATCACCGGCAGCATGCCGCCGAATCCGCCAGCCCGGGCGGTGACGAAGTAACACGGCGAATAGCCGTAGCTCTCGTGCAGCACGCGCGCCCATCCGGCGCTGTGAAAGCATGTGGCCTCCGGGAAGGCGGAAATCCTGCGGTCCCATGCCGGATCCTCCAGCGGATTGACCGTCGCAACTCCGGCCGCCTCAAGGCCGGGACTTGCGGAATCTCGGGCGGAGTTTGTTTTTCCGGTGATCAACGGGTGACAGTGCCTTGCGCGGGTGGAGTGGGAAAAAGAAGGAAGCGCGGACCTCACTCCGCCCTGCGCCGGAAAATCAGGCGGACTGAAGTCCGCGCTCCGTGGCACGCGTCAGAAATTCCGAATGTCGTCGCGGTTTTCGGCATGGTTCGGAGTATCAGGCCTGCTTTTGCCATCCTTACCCATGGACCACAGGTCAAAATCCGGATTCTGGGCGTTGTTTCCCGTCCGGTAGCGATAGTTGGCGCCCCATGGATCGATGATCTTGAGGTTTGCCGGCGGGACAGTGGCGGTGCTTGGGTTCACCCATCCCTGTTTGCTGTTTCTCGGGTCCAGTTCCGTAAGATAGATCTTGGTGGCCTTGGTTCCCCAATTGGCGGGTGGGGTGTTTGGATTTGTGTAATCGAAGCCCTCTTTGAATAATGCTTGGTAGAGCACCTGGCTGGCATCCCCGCTTGCGGCGGTGGCGGCGGTGCCACCGAAGGCGGTGGTTGTTCCCGGATAAGCACCCATATCGATCTTGTATTCCTCGATGGCCTTGGAGAGCAGGGCGATCTGGACCTTGGCTTTCTCGCGGGCTTGTTTTTCGCTCACGTAACCCATGCCGCCGATCACGAGCCCGGCGAGGATGACGATGATGGTGATGACCGCCATCAACTCAATGAGAGTGAAGGCGGCGGGATGGCGGCGGGATGGAATTGTCATGGTGATAGGTCTCAAGAAACCACGGATTATGCGGATTTCACGGATTAAACGAGAAGGCGCCGGGCGGGATGCCCGGGCCACAGCTCCTCACTGGTTGCCCATGGTGGAGATCATCTTGATGAGCGGCAGGAACAGCGCGAATACCACCGAGCCGACGATGAGGGCGAGGAAAACGATCATGATCGGTTCCAGGATCGAGGTCAGCGCGGTGACGGCGTTGTCCACCTCGTCGTCATAGACATCGGCCACCTTGAGGAGCATTTCCGGCAGTTGGCCGGTTTCCTCGCCGACGTCCACCATGGAAATGACCATGTTCGGGAAGACTCCGGAGGCCTGCAGCGGGGTGACGATGGTTTCACCTTCCTTGACGGCCTCGTGGACCTTGTCGATTGCATGGGAGATGACCACGTTGCCGGCGGTATCGCGGGTGATGTTGAGGGCCTGGAGGATGGGCACACCGGATGTGACGAGCGTGCCGAGGGTGCGCGAGAAGCGCGAGACGGCGCTCTTGCGCTGGATGTCTCCGAGCACGGGCATTTTGAGCTTCATCGTGTCGATGGTGGTGCGGCCGCCCTTGGTGCGTCCCCACAGGTTGAATAGGAAGACGCCGATGCCGACGAGGATGAAGACGAAGACAATGTTCGGCACGAACAGCGGCCGGGCGAGGAAGAACTCGGAGGTGCCGAAGACGATCTTGGAAATCAGCGGCAGGTCCTGATCGGTGTTGGCGAACATTTCCTTGAACTTCGGCACGATGAAAATCATCAGGAAGACGAGGATGGCCACGGCGATGAACATGACGATCACCGGATAGACCATGGCGGAAACGATCTTGTTTTTGAGCTTCTGGGCCTTTTCCTGATACTCGGCGAGACGGTTGAGGACGATTTCAAGCACACCGCCGAGTTCGCCGGCCTTGACCATGTTGACGTAGAGCTTGTTGAAGATCTTGGGGTGCTGGGCGAGCGACTCGGAGAAGGTGGAGCCGCCCTGAACGTTTTCCGCGAGGGCGGCGACGGTGGCGCGCAGCACGGGGTTGGGCTCCTGTTTCTCAAGCACGGTGAGGCTGCGCAGCAGCGGCAGGCCGGAATCAATGAGGGTGGCGAGCTGGCGGGTGAAGATCATCAGGTTCTTGGGCTTCACGCGGCCGCCGAGATTGGACTTGGATGCCTTCGGCTTGGCCTTGGCATTGCGCTTGGTTGGCGCGACGGTCTTGTGGCCCTTCTTGGCCTTGCCTTCTTCCTGGATCTGGGTGGGGTAGAGGCCTTGGGTGCGGAGCTGCTGGATGGCCTCCGCTTCGCTGTTGGCGGAGACGAAGCCGTCGGTTTGTTCGCCTTTGGCATCTAGCGCGGAATAATGGAAGTTGGGCATGGGATCAGTGGGGTAGGGGCTTTGGATTTAGTGAGTTTTTCTTCAGGGAGCAAACCGGAAAACGCCGGGATCAGGTGTATTTGAGAACTTCTTCAATGGTTGTATTGCCAA
The DNA here is from genome assembly GCA_003820635.1 of Verrucomicrobiaceae bacterium. The sequence continues at coordinate 56,040 of RPOS01000015.1, forward strand.
GGTAAATATTCCGTAGGCCATCTTCACGCAAGGTGTTCATGCCCAGTTCGACGGCCTTTTGCTTGATGACCACGGTGGGGGCGCGGCCGGTGATGAGCTCGCGGATGGGATCGGTGATGTTGAGCAGTTCGTAGAGACCGCGGCGGCCGCGGTAGCCGGTCTGGCCGCAGGAGTCACAACCGGCACCGGTGGAGAATTGTTTGTCGCCCAGTTCGTGGGCGGAGATGCCGAGCTGGCTGAGGATGGCCTCGTTGGGCTCGTAGGGGGACTTGCAGTCCTTGCAGATGGTGCGGACGAGGCGCTGGGCCAGCACGCCTTCCAGCGAGGCGGCGACGAGGAACGGCTCGCAGCCCATGTCGATGAGACGGGTGACGGCACCGGCGGAGTCGTTGGTGTGGAGGGTGGAAAGCACCAAGTGGCCGGTCAGCGCGGCCTGAATGCCGATGGTGGCGGTTTCCTTGTCACGCATTTCCCCGATCATGATGCGGTCCGGGTCCTGGCGCAGGAAGGCGCGCAGGACGCGCGGGAAATCGAGACCGATGGCCTCGTTGATCGGGATCTGGATGATGCCGTCGATGTCGTATTCGACCGGATCCTCGGCGGTGAGGAGTTTCGAGTCGATGGTGTTGATGCGGCGCAGGGCGGCGTAGAGGGTGGTGGTTTTGCCCGCGCCGGTGGGGCCGGTGACGATGAAGATGCCGTTGGGCTTCTCGATGGTCTCGCCGATGTAGTCGAAGATGTGATCGGGCAGGCCGAGGTTTTCGAGTGAGAGGTTCACCGACGAGCGGTCCAGCACGCGCAGCACGATGGACTCGCCGTGGTGGGTGGGCAGCGAGGAAACGCGCATGTCCACCTGCTTGTCGCCCACCTGCTTGACGATCCGGCCGTCCTGCGGGATGCGCCGCTCGGCGATGTTCATGTTGGCCATCACCTTGACGCGCGAGAGGATGGGCAGCGCCAGATGCACGGGCGGCGGGGCCATTTCGTAAAGCGCGCCATCGACGCGGTAGCGGATCTTGAAGTCCTTCTCAAACGGCTCGAAGTGGATGTCCGAGGCCTTTTCCTTGATCGCCTGATAGAGCACCAGATCCACATAGCGGATGATCGGCGCGGAGTTGGCCTCGCTTTCGAGGTCCTGCGCGCTCTGGGAATCGCCACCGAGTTCGAATGAGGCGAGGATGTCCTCCATCGCCTTTCCCTCGCCACCATAGCAGTCATTGATTTTGGCCTCGACGAGGTAATCCGGCGCGACGACGACGTGGATTTCACGGCCAAGCGCGAAGCGCAGGTCCTCGACGGTTTGCGGGTTGAGCGGGTCCACCAGTGCCACGGAGAGGCCGGTTTCATCGAACTGGATGGGCAGCGCGCCATGCAGGCGGGCGGTGCCGGCGGGGACCAGTGCGAGCAGGGCCTCGGGCGGTGTCCAGTTGCGGATGTCCACCATCTGGGTGCCGAGCTCGGTGGCGACCAGCGGCCAGATGTCATCGCGGTGCTGGATGACTTGGAAGTCGGCGAGGATCTCGGCGATTTCCTTGCCGCTCTGGTTGACCTCCGCGAGGATGTCCTGGGCGAGGCCTTGGTCGATGAGGCCGTGCGATTCGAGGAGTTCGATGATCTGGTGGTTGTCCATGGAGCTGGAACTGTGGAAACGGGGAAGTTTGGAAAGTTGCGGGTGAAAAAGTGGCGTCAATCGGCGTCCGACATGGTGGCGTGAACGACCTCGCTGCCGGAGGTGAGGCCGGCGAGAACCTTGCGGATGCCGTCCTCGCGCAGGGTGCGCATGCCGAGCTCGCGGGCGCGGCGGCGGAGCTGGGTGGTGGTCAGGCCGGTGTTGATCATCTGGCGGACCTCGTCGTCGATGAGGAATAGCTCGAAAATGCCCATCCGGCCCTTGTAGCCGTTGCCGCGGCATTTCTCGCAGCCGACGGGGCCGAAAATGGTGGCCTCGGTCATGCGGGAGGTGTCCAGCGAGAGGGCGCGCATTTCCTTGTCGGTGAGCACGGCGGGGGCCTTGCAGATCGGGCAGAGCTTGCGGACGAGGCGCTGGGCCAGCACCGCGCGCACGGCGGAGGCGATGAGGAAGGGTTTGACGCCGATGTCCGCCAGACGGGCCACGGCGGAGGGCGCATCATTGGTGTGAAGGGTGGAAAACACCAAGTGGCCTGTGAGCGAGGCGTTGATGGCGATGTTGGCCGTTTCCGCATCGCGGATTTCTCCGATCATGATGATGTTCGGTGCCTGGCGCAGCATGGCGCGCAGCGCGGCGGCGAAGGTCATGCCGATGTCGGTTTTCACCATCACCTGGTTGATGCCGGGCAGCTCATACTCGACCGGGTCCTCCACGGTGATGATCTTCTTGTCCGGCCGGTTGATGACGTTGAGGCAGGCGTAGAGCGTGGTGGTCTTGCCGGAGCCGGTGGGGCCGGTGACGAGCAGGATGCCGTCCGGCAGTCCGAGCAACTGCTCGAAGGTGTGCTGGTCGTCCGAGAAAAAGCCGAGTTCCGGCAGGCCGAGCAGCAGCGCGGTCTTGTCCAGAATCCGCATGACGATCGACTCGCCGTGGTTGGAGGGCACCGAGGAAACCCGCAGGTCCACCTCCTTGTCGCCCATCTTGAGCTGGATGCGGCCGTCCTGCGGCAGGCGTTTTTCCGCGATGGACATGGTGCCGCTCATCACCTTGAGGCGCGCGATGATGGCCGGCAGCAGTTTCTTCGGGTGGGTGTCCACATGGACGAGCTTGCCGTCCAGGCGGTAACGGACGCGCACCGAGGTCTCCATCGGCTCGATGTGGATGTCGGAGGCGCGGACGCGGAAGGCCTCGGAGAGCATCTGCAGCACGAGGCGGATGATGGGCGCGTCTTCACTGCGGTCGCCGGCCTCCAAATCGCCAGTGGTGACGGTGAGGCCTCCGGCATTTTCGCCGCCGCCAGTCTGGCCGCCGCCGTAGAACTGGCTCAAGTGGTCGTCGATGTCCTGGCGGGTGGCGCACATCAGGTTCAGCTCGCGGCCGATGAGGTGCGGCAGGCTGTCGAGCGTGTCGAAATCGAGCGGATCGGTGATGGCGACGGTGAGTGACAGCCCGTCATCCTGCACGGGGACCACCCGGTAGCGCTTGGCCGTTTCCTCGCTGATGGTCTCGGTGATGGCCGGATCGAAGGAAACGTCCGAGAGCTTGATGAATGGAATGCTGGCGTTGGCTGCCAGTGTTTGGGCGATTCCCTCCTGCGTGAGTGAGGTATGGGCCAGCAGGTGCTCGACGATGGTTTCCGTGCCGGACAGCGCGCGGCGCGCACGATCGATGTCATCGGCGCTCACCATGCCGGCTTCGGCGAGCAGTTCTGCGAGGTAATCTTCGTTGGAAAACACGGGGCTTAAAGTCCTTGAAAGAGGTTCTAGGGTGTTGCCGCATCGGACATGGCCCTTGCTGCATCTTCGGCAGGGTGGTCAAGCGGCCCCTCGCTTGTCAACCAGCCACATGGGAGGAAATCAGGTTTTTCCTGAGACCGGATTCATTTGTCCCGCGCTTGTATCCACCATGCCCATCCATGGGCGCGGATTGCGGTGTGACGGCCATGGTTGCGGGCTGTGCAGCCGGGCGGCTCAGGGTTTTTTAAAAGCGCCGGTGATTTCCTCCAGCGAAACTCCGAGAACCGCGCGCGAGATCGGGTCGAGCACTTTCGCATCGCCCTGGAAATGGATGGTTTCCTGCACGTGCGTCATCGACTGGCCCGGTTCCAGCGGCAGCGCTGGCGAGGAGGTTTCCAATTCATAGAACGGGCCGAGCGGCTTCTCGTCAGGGCTCGAGGCTCCGTCGTTGTAGGCGTTGATCAAATCACCGGCGTAGGGCTGGGCGTGATCCTCCCACTGCGAGCGCACGTAGGGCAGCTCGGCCGCGTTAGGCGGCACCTCGCAGCGCACGATGGTCAGCCTGCCGCGTTCCGCATCATAACTGCCGACCACTCCGGTGGAGCGGCCGGGCGGCACGCCGATCTTGGAGCGATATTCGCCGTCGCCCTTGAAGAACACGGCCTTGTCCGTGGCGATGAGCCGGTCGGTTTCAAGCGGGCCGAAATAATCGGCGTTCACCGCATTTCCGGGGCCTTCCTTGAGCGGGATCACCATGGTCACGCCCGGGCCGTGTTTGAACATGCCGAGCAGCCAGATGGAAACCAGCCCGCTGTCCTGCGTCCATGCGTTGTCGCCGCGGTTGGTGAGCGTGTTGGTGGTGCGGTAGGCCAAGGCGCTTGCCCCGGCCGGGATTTCGGTTTTCAAAACGCCGGCTACCGCTGCCTTGTCGAGCAGTTCCACGGTGCGCTGGATGCCCACCTTCAGGTCGGTGCATGCGCGGTTGATGAGCGAGACGTCTTTCTTGAACTCGACGCGCTTGGAATCACTCGCCACCACCACGAACGGCTCGGTATCCAGCACTGCCGGCGTAAACCAGTTCTCAAACTTGTAGGGCATCGGCGCGGGCGGGAAAAACAAGGCGTATTGACCGCCCTCGGGCCCGAGCCAGAAGCGCTCCTCACCGCCAAAAACATGGATGTGCCGTGCCAAACCCGTGCGTTCGGCCGGCGGCAGGATCCCGGTTTTCACATTTTCATAATGAATCCAGCCCAGGCTGTCGCCCTCGTCGCCTGCGGTGGTGGAAGTCATCACGCGGCCCTGCCATGCCGGGGCCACCGCCACCCGGGCGCCCGTGGCGGCATCCTCCAATACGCGGATCTCCGTGTGAGCCTTCAGGAACTCAAGGTCCTGGCCGAAGTTCGCCGCGCCATCCTGCGGCGCCACATTCGCGGCCGGCGGGTTGGGGGATTTTTCACACGCACTCGGCAAAGCCGCCGCCACCAGGGAAAGCAATTGAATGGATTTCATGCGACACGGGAAATGCCCCAACGGCCGGAGCATGCAAGGAAGGAAATTTCAGGGGAAATTTCCGCTCGCCAACATATCGCACATTTGAAATATGAGATGCATGCCTGAAACCATTGTCATCGTCGGCGGAGTCGCCGGCGGAGCCTCCGCCGCTGCCCGCGCGCGCCGTCACTCGGAAGCGGCGCACATCATCCTGCTGGAGCGCGGCCCGGACGTTTCCTTCGCCAACTGCGGCCTGCCCTATCACATCGGCGGTGAAATCCCCGATCGCGCGGAACTCGCGCTTCAGACGCCGCAAAGCCTGCGCACGCTGCTCAATCTGGACGTGCGCACGCTCACCGAAGCCACCGCCATCGACCGCGCGAACAAGCAGGTCCGCGTCCGTTCTCTAACGGATGGCGCAGAGTCCGTCATTTCCTATGACAAGCTCGTGCTCGCGCCCGGCGCCAGCCCGCTGAGGCCGCCGCTGCCGGGCATTGATAGCCCGCTCATCCACACCCTGCGCAACCTGCAGGACATGGATCGCATCAAGGAGGCTGCTGCGGCGGTCGATCACGTCGCCATCATCGGCGCGGGTTTCATCGGCCTGGAAATGGCGGAACAACTCCACCACATCGGCAAGCAGGTCAGCGTGATCGAGCTCCAGCCGCAGGTGTTGCCGCAGCTCGATGCGGAAATGGCCCGTCCGCTGGAAAACGCGCTGCGCGAAAAAGGCGTCGAGTTGATCCTCGGCGATGGCATCGATGGCTTCGAAGCATCATCTAACGGAATTGCCGCGAAGTTGAAATCCGGTAAAACCCTCGCCACCGGGCTGGTGATCCTCTCCATCGGCGTGCGCCCGGAAAACGGCCTCGCCAAGGATGCCGGGCTTGAGCTCGGCCCGCGCGGCCACATCGTGGTGGACAAGTATCAACTCACTACCGATCCGGATATCTATGCGGTGGGCGATGTTTGCGAAACCGAGGAGCCGATCCTCGGCAAACGCGCCGCCATTCCGCTTGGTGGCCCGGCCAACCGCCAGGGCCGCACCGCTGCGGACCACATGTTCCTCGGTGAAAAGGCACTACCCTATCCCGGCAGCATCGGCACCGCCATCGTGCGGGTGTTCGATTACGCCGCTGGCATTGCCGGTTGGTCGGAAACACGGCTCAGGATGGAGGGCGTTCCCTACCAGACGGTCACCGTCAACGGCGGCTCGCACGCCGGTTATTTTCCCGGCGCGGAAACCATCACACTCAAGCTGCTGTGGTCGCCGGAAGACGGCCGCGTGCTCGGCGCGCAGGCCAGTGGCAAGGACGGAGTGGACAAGCGCCTCGATATCATCGCCACCGCGCTGCGCGGCCGCATGACCATCGATGACTTATGTCATCTGGAGCTTGCCTACGCGCCGCCCTTCGGCAGTGCCAAGGACGTGGTCAACGTCGCCGGTTTCGCTGCTTGCAACATCCGCGATGGCTTCCTGATACCCGTGCCGGATCTCAAGAGCGCCGGCGCGCAGATCGTCGATGTCCGCCCGGCGGCAGTGGCGGCCAAACGCCCGGTGCCCGGCGCGAAAAACATCCCGCTCGGCGAACTCCGCGGCAGGTTGGATGAAATCGACCGCTCGCAACCGGTCTTCACCATCTGCCAGATGGGCAAGACCAGCTACTTCGCCGCGCGCATCCTCTCCAACCACGGTTTCGACGCCCGCAGCATCCTCGGCGGCGCGCATCACCAGTTGTAGCCGCAGGGCGGTTTTTCTTTCGGCTTTCCGCGGCAGGGCGCCCCGCCTAGCCTCCGCGGCAATGAGTGACGAAACGTCCGCGTTCGAGCCCACCCGCCGCCAGTGGACGGGCTACTGGAGCATGATCGTCCAGCAGACGCAGAATGCGTTCAACGACAAGATGGCGCAGTTCATCCTGATCCCGCTGGGCGGTGCGGTCGGGTTTGCGGTGGAGTCGCTGGCGGGCTTGATGATCGCGCTGCCCTTCGTGCTCTTCGCGCCCGTGGCCGGCTGGCTGAGCGACCGGTTTTCGAAACGCGATGTGATGTTCGGCTCGGCGGTGCTGCAGTTGATCGTGTTGCTTTGGATCTCCGCATCGGTGTGGCTGAAGCACCTGCCGCTGGCACTTTTTGGATTTTTCATGCTGGCCTTGCAGTCGGCGTTTTTCAGCCCGGCGAAAATCGGCATCAACAAGGAACTCGTCGGCTCGCGGCATCTCGGGTTCGCCACCGCCATCCAGCAGATGACGGCCATGCTGGCCATTCTCGTCGGCCAGATCATCGCCGGCTGGGTGTTTGACCGCCGCTATCAGGCGCTGGGCGGTGGGTCGGAGCATGCCTGGCAGGCGGCGTTGTGGCCGTTGGTTGCTCTAACAGCTTTAGCGGCACCGGCCTTGTGGCTGGCATGGATCATCCCGCGGGTGCCAGCACAGGGCGGTGGAAAATTCACTGCCGGGGTGGCGGTGAGCCATTTCGCCCATCTCAAGGATTTGTGGCATCACGCGCCGTTGCGCCGCGCCTCGTTCGGAGTGGCGTTTTTCTGGGGTTTCGCGGCCTTCATCAACCTGTGGTCGGTGAAACTGGCCAAGGAAATCACCGGCGGCGGCGAGGGTTTCGGCACGCTTTCCTCGGTCTTCATGGCGGCGGCCTCGCTCGGCATGGCGGCGGGCTTCGGCTTCGCCTCATGGCTCCTGCGCCGGCGCATCGAGCTCGGCTGGGTGCCGCTGGCCGGCCTCGCGATGGCACTTGCCTCGTTGTTGCTGGCGGTCATTCCGCCCGCCGGTGCGGAGGAGTTCCTGCGGATCATGGAGGTGAATCCGCTCGCATTCGCCGCTTCCTCGCCACGCGGGGCTTGCTTTCTAACAACACTGGGGCTGCTGGCGTTTTTCTCCGCCGTTTTCCTCGCGCCGCTCAATGCCTGGATGCAGGACCACTACCCGCCGGCCAAGCGAGGCGAACTGCAGGCCGCCGTGAACCTCCAGGACTGCCTGGCCGGCATCATCGCCGTGGCGATCATCGCCGCGTTTGAGCTCGGCGCGCGGAAACTCGGCATCGCGCCCTTGGCTGGATTCCGTTTCCAAATGATCTTCATCGCGCTGGCCTGCCTTGCGGCCACCATCCTCATCATCCGCGTGCTGCCGGCGGACTTCATCCGTGTGATCGGCGTGACATTGATCCGCCTCATCTACCGGATCCGCACCGCGCATCCCGAGCGCCTGCCCGCCAAGGGCGGAGTGCTGCTCTTGCCGAATCATGTCACCTTCGCGGATGCGTTCTTCATTGCGGCCGCCAGTCCGCGGCCGGTGCGCTTTGTGATGGATGAGGCCTTCACGGCAAACCGCGCCATCCGCGTGTTCACCGGCATCTTCGCCACCGTCAATATCCGCCGTGACCAATCGCTGGAAGCGATCCGCATCGTCATCCGGGCGCTCAAGGATGGCGATGTGGTCTGCATGTTTCCCGAGGGCCAGATCACCCGCACCGGCACCCTCTGCCCGCTCCAGCGCGGCTTCGAGCTCATCGCCCGGAAGGCAGGCCATCCTTTGATACCCGTGTGGTGCGATGGCTCGTGGGGTTCCATCTTCTCCTTCGAGCGCAACCGCTTTTTCCGGAAAATGCCGCATCGCCTCAAGCATGGCATCACCGTGGCCTTCGGCGAAAACATGTCTCCGGACGACGCCAGCATCGAGTCCGTGCGCCACGGCATCCTCCGCGCCTCATCCGATGCCCTGGCGCGGCGTTTCTCCGGCCGCAGTTGGTCCCGGCGCATGCCGCGCGGGCAAAACCCGGCCATCGCGGCCTTTCGCGCGGCGGACGACCGCAGCCGCCGCAGGCTGTGGGTGAACGGCCACCAGATCGGCATGATCAACGCGCTGCCGTGGCGGCGCACCATTCACCTGCTCAAGGATGATTTGGCCGTTGCCGGTCTAACAAGTCTCACCGCCGCATTCCCCGCTCTCTTCGGCGCGGCCATCCGGCTGCACGACCACTTCGATGGCGCACACGACGCCGCCTGGGTGGGCGGGGATTTCCTGCGCGGGGAAATCCAGTATTCGCAGATCACGGCCAGCCTCATCGTTTTCCATGACTTCGGCACCCAGGCGCTCAAACCCGTCGAGCGCGCCGGTCTTTGCCACTGCCCCGGCCTCGCGGTGCAGGGCATGGTGCTGGCGATGTCGATGCCGCACCCGCCGCCGCCTGCCGACGACCTGCCGCCCCAGCTCGGCCACAAGCCCCGCTCATGGGGGAAACTGCTGCCCGGCTGGCACGTCGGGTGCCATCCCCAGAACGGTGCGCCCGTCGTCATGGGCCCCGCCGCGCCGCATCATGGCCTGCCGCTGCCCGCCGGATGCTCGCTGGATGCCGAGGGCTTCCTGGTTTGTTAGAAACTCACGCCTTCCACAGCATCCTCAGGCCGAAAACCACCAGCAGCACGCCGAAGATGCGGGTGAGCGTCTGGTTGCCGAGACTGCGCATCAGGTCGCTGCCGAACCACGCGGCCACCGCCGAGGCGAGGCCGACGGCGGCGACGATCTTCCAGTCGATGAGGTTGTTGGCGCGGGCGTTGTTGAGCGTGGCGGCGATGGCGGTGACGATGATGACCGCCATCGAGGTGGCCACCGCCTGCTTGTGTTCGAGCCCCAGCAGGCCGACGAACGCGGGCACCATCACGATGCCGCCGCCCACGCCGCAGAGCGCGCCGAGCAGTCCGGCGGCAAGGCCGGTGAGTGTGGCAAGGATCACAAGTTTCATGACGGTGATTGCCCGCGGTTGAAACCGCAGACGCGCCACAGCCATAACCAAGCCTGTCGGAAACGGCGATGAAAATCACCCGCCTGCCGGATCCCCGCATGAGCGCTTTTCATTTCGGGAAACGGCGGCATACAATCCGCGCCATGCATTCGATGACTGGATTCGGCCGTGGCTCGGCCACCTCGCAAACATGGCACGCCACCGTGGAGATCAACTCGGTGAACCGCAAACAGGCGGAAGTGGTCGTGCAGGCGCCGCGCGAGCTTTCCGAACTCGAAGGGCGCATCCGCAAGGCCGTGCTCGGCGTGGTTTCCCGCGGCCGCATCCAGGTCTCCATCAATCTTGAACGCGGCCAGGGCGCGCTGGCATCCATCAAGGTGGACGCGGCTCTTGCACGGGCTTTTCACCATGCCTTCACGGAGCTTGGCCAGGCCGTCGGCCAGCAAGTGTTTCCCACCGCTTCCGATTACCTCCGCCAGCCGGGCATCCTCAATTCCGGCGCGGGTGAGATCGATGCCGAGGATGCATGGCAAACCATCAAGCCCGCACTCGATGACGCGCTCGCCTCCATCGCCGCGATGCGGCAAACCGAGGGCGCCCACCTCAGGGAGGATTTCCTCGCACGGCTCGACATCCTCGCCGCCTTCGTCGCAAAAATCGCCGCCGAGGCACCCGCCCGGCCGATCCGCCAGCGCGAGTTGTTAGACAAGCGCCTGCGCGAGGCCGGCCTCGATCTGGATCCGGCCGACGAGCGCGTGGTGCGCGAGCTCGCGCTCTTCGCCGACCGCTGCGATGTGAGCGAGGAACTCACGCGGCTGGATTCGCATTTTGCGAAATTCCGCGAATATCTCGATGCCGCCGAGCCACCCGGCCGCGCGCTGGATTTCCTCTGCCAGGAGATGTTCCGCGAGTTCAACACCATCGGCTCCAAGGCCAACGACGCCGGCATCGCCCACACCATCGTCGAAGCCAAGACCGAGCTGGAGAAAATCCGCGAGCAGGTGCAGAACGTGGAATGAGGTGATGATCCCGCGCCCGTTCCAGCTTCTTGCCGCCGTGAAATGGCTGGCGGTGCTCATTCCGATGGCGGTGGTGATCGGTTCGGCATCGGCTTTTTTCCTGTGGAGCCTGGATGCGCTCACCCGTGTTCGTTTTGCAAATCCATGGCTGCTGTGGCTGCTGCCGCTGGCGGGTCTGGCGATCGGCTGGATCTATCATCATTATGGGAAATGCGCGTCCGGCGGAAACAACCTGCTCATTGATGAAATCCACCAGCCCGGTGCCGGAGTGCCGCGGCGGATGGCTCCGTTGATTCTGTTAGGCACATTGGTCACGCATCTTTTCGGCGGCTCGGCCGGGCGCGAGGGCACGGCGCTGCAGATGGGCGGCGGCATCGCGGCCACCTTCGCGCGGATCTTGAAACTGGATGCCGCCAGCGCGCGCCTGCTGCTGATGGCGGGCGTGGCGGCGGGCTTTGGCTCGGTCTTCGGCACGCCCATCGCCGGAGCGGTGTTCGCGCTGGAAGTGCTCGTCATCGGGCGGATGCAATATGATGCGCTGATCCCGTGTTTCATCGCCTCGCTGGTGGCGGACTGGACTTGCAGCGCGTGGGGAGTGGGTCACACGCACTATCATGTGGCGGTGGCGGCCGCGCCGCGCGTTGATTTCATGTTGTTTGGAAAAGTCGTGCTGGCAGCCATCGCGTTTGGTCTGGCCGGCGGCTTGTTTTCGCTCTGCTCGCACAAGCTGGCGGATGTTTTCAAACGCTTCATCCCGCGCCCGGAACTGCGCCCGGTGGCGGGCGGGGTGTTGGTGATCGGCTTGTTTTTTCTAGCAGGAACGCCGGATTACCTCGGCCTCGGCGTGCTCGGCAACCGCCCGGACGCGATCACGCTGCCCGCGATGTTCAGCAGCATGGAGATTCCGGCCAGCGCTTGGATTTGGAAGCTGGCCTTCACCGTCGTCACGCTTGCCGCGGGCTTCAAGGGCGGCGAGGTCACGCCCTTGTTCTTCATCGGCGCGGCCTTGGGAAACACGCTGGCCATCGTGCTCGGAGCGCCGGTGGATTTGTTCGCGGCGCTGGGTTTCGTGGCCATTTTCGCAGGCGCGACCAACACGCCGCTGGCATCCACGCTGCTGGGCATGGAGCTCTTCGGCGCGGGCAACGGCCTCTACCTCGCCACGGCCTGCATCATCGCCTACCGCTTCAGCGGCCACACCGGCATCTACGCCGCGCAGCGCCTCGCCGTGCCGAAATTCCGCGCGCTGGAGCACGACAAGTGACTTGCCAGCCCCCCATGCGGCGTTTACCCACTGCCTCACGCCCCCGTAGTTCAACGGATAGAACAAGCGTTTCCTAAACGTTAGATTCAGGTTCGATTCCTGACGGGGGTAGTTTTGATTTTTCCAGAGCACACATGCGTGGGTTTCATCAGCTGATTTTGGCCTTTTTGATCTGGATGGCATTGCCTGTGTCCGCACGTTGCGAGGCGTTGCCGGATTCGCTGGCCTCGCCGCCGGATAGCGGGGTGCGCGATGCCAGCGGATTTTTCGGACGGGACTCCGGGGCGGGTGAGCGCATTTCCGCCCAGCTGCGCCAGCTTGAGAACGACCATGGATACCGGATGTATCTGGTGGTGGAGCCGGTCTTCATCTCGGCCACCGCGCCGGAGCTGGCGGTTCAACTGCACCAGGCGTGGCTGCCGGATGGCAATGGCATGGTGATTGTGTTTGAGGGCGGGAGCCGCAGCATGGGTTTCGGCCGGGATCTCGGGGTGAAGAAGGAGGCGGAGGTGGCGGGTGATCTGGTGCCCACGCATGAAACCGCAGCCATCCTCCAGAAAGCCTTGCTCGCCACGGACACGGCGCTTGCACCGCCGGTTTATCTTGAGACCTTGGTGGGCAACTTGGTCCGGGAGTTGAACGGCTATTTCCAACGCCGTGCCGCCCCTCCGCCGGACGGGCGCTCGCTGCGTTTCGCCTTGCTGGCGCTTGGCGGCCTCGCGCTGTTGGGGCTGGTGGCCATCGCCGTGGGCGCGCTCACCCGGCTCCGCTCGGTGGCTGGAGTGCGCGCGTTGCGCTTTCCCGCGGTGGACCGTCCGGAGCGGCTCGGTGCGCCCTGCGGCGGCAGTGTGACGACTCGTGGTTTCGGAAATTAGCCGCGTTTTTCCGGATTGTGCAGACACAATCCGGCGGTTAGTTCCGGACATGGATTTCGAAACGCTGAGCCGCTGGGCTGACGAGGAACTCAAGGCACTCATCAAGGTTTTACCGGACGACGTGCGCGACGCCGCACGGCATGTGCCGGTTTCCATGGAGGAAAAACCCGGGCAGGGCGCGTTCGATGACGAGCTGGAGGGCGACGAGCTCGGGCTCTTCGAAGGTCCATCCGCGATGGAGGAACCCGAGGCTGGCGATCTGCCGCGCATCCGGCTTTTCCTCATGAACCTCTGGGAATGGACGGACCGCGATGAGCAGGACTTCCGCGACGAGGTGGGCACCACGTTTCTGCATGAGCTGGGCCATTACCTCGGTTGGGATGAGGGCGAGGTGAACGAGCGCGGGCTGGAATAAGCAGCGCAACTTCCCGTTTGCCCCGTGGTTTCATTTCCATGCTTCCACGGGCAGACGATACTTGGACACCATTTGAAGCCGCGCACTTGTTGAACCGCGCCGGCTTCGGTGGCAGTCCGGACGAGATCAAGGCCTTTCACGCGCTCGGCCGCTTCAAGGCTGTCGAATCGCTGCTTTCTCCTGCGGAGGCGGGCGATGCGTTTCCGCTGCCGGACTGGGCCAAGGAAGAGCGGGCACTGGCGGACATGCGCGAGGCCATGGAGCGCCGGCGCGGAATGCGGCAGGAGTTGGGCGGGCTTTCACCCGAGGAGGCCGAGAACAAACGCCGCGAGTTTTTCCAAGAGAGGCAGCGGGAAAACCGTCGCCGCGCGCTTGAGGCCCAGGGTTGGTGGTTCCGGCGCATGCTGCTCACCAAGGCTCCGCTGCGGGAGAAAATGACGCTTTTCTGGCACGACCACTTCGCCACTTCAGTCCAGAAGGTTCGGGAACCGGTCCTGATGATCCGGCAGAACCAACTGTTCCGTGAGCACGCCTTCGGCAGTTTCAAGTCGCTCACCCATGCCATCCTGATGGATCCGGCGATGATGTTGTATCTCGATACCCAGAACTCACCGAAGGGCAAACCCAACGAGAACTTCGCCCGCGAGGTGATGGAACTCTTCACGCTCGGCGAGGGGAACTACACCGAGCAGGACATCCGCGAGGCGGCGCGCGCGTTCACCGGCTATCAGTTCAACCGCTTCACCGGTGAAGCCACCCACAACCGCAGGCTGTGGGATGAATCCGACAAGACCATCTTCGGGAAAACCGGGCCATTCAACGGAGCGGATGTCATCAATCTCATTTTCGAAAAACCTGCGGCGGCACGATTCATCGTGGGAAAAATCTGGGAGTTGTTCGTTTATGACAATCCGTCACCTGCAGCCATCGAGGCGCTGGCCGGTGGTTTTCGCAAGGCGGACTATCAGATGGCACCGTTGCTCAGGGATATCTTCCTTTCCAAGGAGTTTTACACAGAGGCATCCATCCGCTCGCAGATCAAATCCCCGGTGCAGTATCTCATCGGGTTGCTCAAGCAGCTCGAAATCACCCAGCCACCCGCCGGATTCGCCATCACCGCACAGCAACAGCTCGGCCAGGTCCTTTTCATGCCGCCCAACGTCGCCGGCTGGGACTGGGGCAAGGCGTGGATCAACACCAATACCCTGCTCACCCGCTATAATCTGGCCGGTTTCCTCACCAAGGGCGCGGAGGCTGGCGGCAAGGCGATGCGGATGGAAATGATGAAAACCCCCGGCATGGCACCTGCGCCGCGCAATGCCGGCTTTGGATGGAATGGCCCGGATTATGAAAAAATCGCGCCGCGCCCGCTGCGGGAAAATCCCTCCGAACTCGTCAATGCGCTCATCTTCCGCTACTTCCAAGGGCCGCTTCCAGACAAGGCCCGCGGCTCGTTTGTCGAATACGCGAATGCGAAAAAAGGAGTCATCTTCACCGACAAGGAAACCGCCGAGTTGTGCCACCTCATGCTCAGCACCCCCTACTATCAGCTCTGCTGATTACCAGACACAAGACTGCAAGACACAAGACGCAAGAGAAGAGCCTTCGGGCGTTCCTTTTTTCATCCGCAATCCACAATCCACAATCTCTTCCCATGCACACCCGCCGCGAATTCCTCCGCTCCACCGTTCTCGGTGCCTCCGCCGCATGGACCGTGCCGATGTTTGTCGAGCGCACCTTCGGCCAGCTTCACAACGCCTCCAAGGATCTCGCCGTCCAGGCGGTCACCGGCAAGGACGACACCATCCTCGTCGTGCTCCAGCTCGCCGGCGGCAATGACGGCCTCAACACGCTCGTTCCCTATGCCGACGACACCTATCAGAAATCACGCCCGCGCCTTGCCAAGAAGGAGAAAGACATCATCCGGCTCAGCGACTACGTCGGCCTCAATTCCTCGATGCCCTTTCTAGGTTCCATGTTCAAGGAAGGTGACCTCGGCATTGTCCAGGGCGTCGGCTATCCGAACCCGAACCGCTCGCACTTCGTCTCCACCTCGATCTGGGAAACCGGCGACACCAACAACCGCTCCGCCACCGGTTGGCTCGGGCGCTATTTCGACAATGCCTGCCCCGGCGCGGATCCCACGGTGGGCATCAGTTTCAACAAGACCCAGCCCGAGGCCTTCGGCGCGGTGAAAAACCCCGGCGTCTGCCTCAACTCGCCGGAACTTTACCGCTGGATCCACGGCGGCGGCGAGCAGGCTCAGGCCGAGGAGTTTTTCGCCAAACTCAACCAGCCGGATGCGCACGACGAAACACCCGCCGCCGGGGCCTCCATCGACATGCCCGCCGGTGGCAAACACGGCGGCATCACCGGCGAGGGCAATCTCGCCTTCCTCGAACGCGTCGCCCTCGATGCCCGCGTTTCCTCCAGCACAATCCTCGAACTCGCCGCCAAACACAAAACCACCGTCCGCTATGACGGCACTCCGCTCGCGCGAAACCTCAA
>RPOS01000016.1 GCA_003820635.1 Verrucomicrobiaceae bacterium
GTAGGCATCATGGGATCGTTCTCGTTCGTCGGCGACGAGCAACTCGCCGCCACCAAGGTTTCCGGCGGCATCGCCGAGGCGCTCATCGCCACCGCCGCAGGCATCGGCATCGCCATCCTGTGCCTGCTGCCCTACAACTTTTTCCGCAAGCGCGTCTCCCTCCTGCGGGGTTCGCTGGAACGCTGGATCAACCACACCGAGTTGCTGGCCAAGTCCGCCAAGGAGCACGGCCACGATCTCGAGGCGTTCGCCTCGAAGACGCGAGAACGCTCCGCTTCAAGACAGAAGACAGAAGACTAGAAATTCATTATCCTCCGATCTTCTGTCTTCTGTCTCCCAGTCTTTTGTCTTTCCAGCCATGCCTGTCCAACTCCACAGTCACAGCAGTGGCGATGAGGGCGATGAAGCCCGCATCGAGGTGGTGCCGCTCATCGACATCATGTTTTTCCTGCTTGCCGCCTTCATGCTGGTGAGCCTGAGCATGACGCATCTCCAGCGCGTGCCGATCAACCTGCCCGAGGCATCCACCGGCATTGCGGACAGCAAGACGCCGCCGTTTCAGATCGCCATCGATGCCAGCGGTGTGACCACCTGGGATGGTAAAATCGTCACTCTTTCCGAAATTACCGGTCGGCTCAAGGCGGCGGCCGCACCCGCGGATTCGCGCGTGCTCATTTCCGCCGACGAAGACGCGCGCCACAAGCAGGTGCTGGGCGTGCTCAATGCCGTGCGCGATGCCGGCGTGGAAAAAGTCAGCTTCGAAACCAAGGAATGAACTCCCGCGTCCTGCCCGTGCTCAATCTGATCGGCTGCCTCGCCCTCACCGGGTTGGTCGTCGTGCAATGGCGCAAGGAACGCTCGCTGGACGGCGCGTTATCGGGTTTGAAAACGGAGCTCGCCACCGCGAGGCACCAAGCTGCGGAGGATGCCAAACACCGGACCGCGCTCGAGCGGGACATCGCCGTGCTCAAGGAATCCATCGAGGCCACCCAGCAAGCCGCCGAATCCTCCGCCCGCAACCTTGCGGAGAAGGACCAACTGGTCAACCAACTCCAAACCGCCAATGCGTCCGCACGCGAGCAGGTCGCCGTTTGGGAGGACGCCGTCAAACAGCGCGATGAGCGCATCCAGGCACTGGATGCCGATCTCGGCAAAACACGCGCGCGGCTGGACGAGGCGATCCAGCGCCTCAAGGAATCCGGGGCGAGGTGATGCGCCGCCCGCATATGGGCTTGAGCGTCCGTTTCCTGCCCATGCTGGACAAACCGCGCCCGCTCTGCCATCCATCCGCCCCCATGTCCGAGTTGCCGAAAGCCTATGAACCCCAAGCGGTGGAAGCCAGATGGTATGCCGCCTGGATCGACGGAAAATGCTTCGAAGCCGATCCGTCGTCCACGAAGGACGCTTATTCGATCGTCATTCCGCCGCCCAACGTCACCGGCATTCTGCACTTGGGCCACGTTCTGAACAACGCGCTCCAGGACATCCTCGCCCGCCGCGCGCGCCAGGAGGGCAAGGAAGTGCTGTGGCTCCCGGGCACCGACCACGCGGGTATCGCCACCCAGGCGAAGGTCGAGCGCGAGTTGCGCGAGAAGGAGGGCAAGACCCGCCGTGAGCTTGGCCGGGATGAGTTCCTCAAGCGCGTCTGGGATTTCAAGGATCACCACGGCGGCATCATCATCCAGCAACTCAAGCGTCTCGGTTGCTCGTGCGACTGGAGCCGCGAGCGCTTCACCATGGACGAATCCTACACCAAGTGGGTGAGCCATGTGTTTGTGGAGCTCTTCAAGCAAGGCCTGATCTACCGCGGCAAGCGCATTGTCAACTGGTGCCCGGTTTCTCTAACAGCATTGTCCGACGAAGAGGTCATCATGACCCCGCAGCGCTCGAAGTTGTATTTCATGAAATACGAACTCGCCGATGCACCCGGCGAGTTTCTGGAAATCTCCACCACCCGCCCGGAAACGCTGATGGGTGACGTGGCGGTGGCGGTGAACCCGAAGGATCCGCGTTTCTCCAAATACATCGGCCGCAAGGTGCGCCGTCCGTTTCCCGCTGCGGAAATTCCAGTCATCGCAGATGATCACGTGGACATCGAGTTCGGCACCGGCGCGTTGAAAATCACTCCCGCCCACGACAAGGCGGACTTCGAGATCGGCATGCGCCATGGGCTTGAAATCATCGACGTCCTCACGCCGGACGCTCATATCAACTGCCTCGAGTGCCCGGATCTTCACGGGCTCGACCGCTTCGTAGCCCGCAAGAAAGCCGCCGCGAAACTCGAAGAAATGGGACTGCTCATCAAGGTGGAGGAATACGAGAACAACGTCGGTTTCTCCGAGCGCGCCCACGTGCCGATCGAGCCGCGCATTTCCATGCAGTGGTTCCTCAAGTATCCCTGCGTGAAGGAATCCGCCGATGCCGTGGCGAATGGTGACATCAAATTCCGCCCCGAGCGCTGGGCCAAAACCTACGCCCACTGGATGGAAAATCTCCAAGACTGGTGCATCAGCCGCCAGTTGTGGTGGGGCCATCAGATCCCGGTGTGGTATCGGAAAGACAAGCTCACCGCTCTCAAGGAGGCGGAGTCGCTTGATACGTCCCATCTGACCCATGGCGACCTATACGTTTCCACCGAAGCGCCTTCTGATCCCGAAAACTGGGTGCGCGACGAGGACGTGATGGACACTTGGTTCTCCTCATGGCTGTGGCCCTTCGCCACCATGAGCGATCTCGGCGAGAACAGCGCCACGCTGAAGAAATTCTATCCGACCACCGATCTCGTCACCGGGCCGGACATCATCTTCTTCTGGGTGGCGCGCATGATCATGGCCGGCTTCCGCTTTGCGGGTGGCTTGCCGTTCAAGAACGTGTTCTTCACCTCCATCATCCGTGATCTGCAAGGGCGCAAGATGAGCAAGTCTCTCGGCAACTCGCCGGACCCCATCGACCTGATGGACAAATACGGCGCGGACGGCCTGCGCTTCGGCCTGCTGCGCATCGCGCCGGTCGGCAGCGATTTGCGCTTCGATGAAGTCTCGGTGGAGGAAGGCCGCAATTTTGCCAACAAGATCTACAACGCCTGCCGTTTCCGCCAGATGGCCGGGAGTGATCAGTGCCAAGTCATCATTGATCAGAAAGAGCTCCCGCCCTATCACATCGATATCATGGCGAAGCTTGATGCCTTGTCGGCGGACTTGAAGGAGAGTTATGCCGAATACCGGTTTGGCGAGATCGCGCAGCGCCTCTATGAATTCCTTTGGAACGAGTTCTGCGACAAGTTCCTGGAAGCGGTGAAACTCGATCTGCGAGAGAATGCCACGCCGGAAGCGCGCCAAGCCACGCTCGGCACCTTCGATGCGGTGATGGAGCGCTACCTCCAGCTTCTCAGTCCCTACATGCCGCACATCGCGGAGGAACTTTCGCTGCGCATGGGATATGTCAACGAAGGCGGGTTTGTGATGACCAAGCCGCTGCCGGGCGATCCGCTGGTTTGCTTCGATGCGTCCGCAGCCCGGGCCAGAGCCGCCGCCATTTACGAAACCGCCGGCCGCCTGCGCAACTTGAAGGCCGAATGTAACGTCGGCTCGCGCAAGGACGTGTGCTTCGTTGTGAGGGGCGCCATTGCCTGGCTCTCCGAGGAAACCAAGGTGCTTGCCCTGCTCGCCGGAGCCGGGGAGATCACGCTGGATGATTCGTTCGAGGCACCCAAGGGCACGCCGGCATCCATCACTCCGGTCGGTGAGATTTATCTGCCGCTTGAAGGACTCATCGATGTCGAGGCCGAGCGCGCCCGCATCACCAAGGAGATCGAGAAGACTCAAATCGAGGTGCGGAAATGCGAAGGCAAGCTGGGCAATGCCAGCTTTGTGGACCGCGCGCCACCGGAAGTGGTGGCGCAGGAAAAGGCCCGGCTTGCGGATTGGCGGGTGAAATTGGCACAACTTGCCGAGATGCTCACCGCACTGGCATGAAATCTTGCCAAACCGGGTTCAAAACCTAAACTTGCCATCCCATAGCGGAGCGATGGATAAACTCAACAGGATACCCGGGATTGAAGAATCGTCGCTCGAGTTGCTCGAAGCAGCCGGTTTCCTCGATGTCGAGGCATTGGCCAGGGCCGGGACGGATGAGCTCACCGCCGAGTTGCAGCGTGCCAATTCGATCCTCCAGATCACGGCGCATGCCCCATCCCGCTTGCTGGTTGAGAACTGGATCCATTCCGCCCGCGAAATTTCCGGAGTGACTGGCGAAATTGAGAGTCCGGCCGAGATGCCGGTGGACCACGAGCAATCGCCACCGGTGGCCGCCATGCTCAACGGCGCGCCCTTCGCCATCCCGCTTCCGGCCCGCGTGCTGGTGTCACAGCAACTGGCGGTTTCGGACATACCCCCGGCGATATTGCTCAACCGCTATTCGGGTGAGCTGGATGTCAGAACCGGGCGGAGAATCCCGGAGGGCCGCAATCCCAAGGCCAAGACAGGCAATACTGCCAATCACTTTGTCCGGTTCTCGGAATCCGTCATCGGCGCGCGCCTCGAGATTGATACTTCCCGGTTGCGCTCCACCGATGAGGTAGGCGAGCCAATGGTCAGGCTTCCCGCAGTCAAGGTCTCGCCGGCCAATGACCGCGTGGCCTTGATTCGCGCCCCGCGGACGGAAACCAACCTGGGTCGCGATCCGCAATCGCGCTGGTATATCCGCGGGGTTCTTCACAGCCATCCGCTCTCCATCGCCGTCGGTGCCTTCGTCACCCTAATGTTGTTTGTGGCCATTCCCCTCGCGGTGGCATCTTCGGTGCTTCTGTTGCTTTCCGGCGAGATGCCGCGTGATTTTAAGTGGGTGCCGGGCTGGTTGATCGTTTTCCCGCTGGTTATGCCGCTATTGGGCCTTTGCTATCTCATCTGGGGTTTGAATGGCTCCTGCCGGATTTGCGGACAAAGTCTTTTCCGTCACCGCCACCATCGGAAAAACTCGCGTGCCCACCACGTTCCGGGGCTGGGTTATATTCTGCCGCTCTGTGTTCATATTCTCCTGTTCCGTTGGTTCCGTTGTACGCACTGCGGCACGCCTGTGCGCCTCAAGGAATGACCGAGCAGTCTGCTGAATTCCCTCCTCTCCGATGTTGCGATTTCCTTCCTGCCTGTTGGCATTGGCCGTCCTGACGTCCTGCGCGAAATCCGGCTCCGGCACGGCCCCCGCGCCGATGCCACCGGCCGCTTCGGAGGTTCCGCCCATGCTCCGGGCGGGAGTCCGCGATGCCGGCACTCCGGTCACTCCCGGTAGCGCTCCGGTGGAGCTCACGCCGGAGGAAGACATCGTTTTCACCGATCCGGACAATCCGGATGCCACCCTGCCCGAGCTTTCCACCCTGCTTTCCACCACTCCCAAGCGCCGTGGCCCGTGGGAGCAGAGCGAAACCATCGCCAAGCGCCGCGCCGCCCGCGAGGGCAAGCCGCTGCTCATCTGGTTCACCGATTCCGCCCGCAGCCCGATGTGCAAGGCGCTCAGCCAGGAACTCTTCGCCACGCCGGATTTCGAAAAATGGGCTTCCGAAAAACTCATCCGCCTGCGTGTTGATTCCAATATCCAGGTGGACGACCCGGAGCTTTCGCTTGGCGACAAGGAGACCCGCATTGTGGATCTCAAGGCCTACGTCGCCCGCA
Source organism: Verrucomicrobiaceae bacterium (assembly GCA_003820635.1). Next base: position 5,667 of record RPOS01000016.1, read on the forward strand.
TGAAGAAGCAATACAAGATACTCGGCAGTCCGGTGGTGGTCCTGCTCAACCCCGGCGGCGAGGTGATCGGCACCTACCGCGGCTACAAGCGCGGCGATGCGGACTACTTCTGGGGCTTGATCAAGCAGGGTGAGGTGGCCTCGGCACACGCTTACCAGAGTTGGCGCGCATCACTGGAGAAAAAAGGCTACCGCGAGTGGACCGACCGACTCGACCGCAAGGTTTTTGCAAAACTCGTCGCCTACACCAACGGCTCCCTCACGCTTGTCGAACCGGACGGCACCCGCAGCCGCACTCAAGAAAACAAGTTCTCCGACAAGGACCGCGAGTGGATTGCCCAGCAGAAACGAATCCGCGGGCTGTAGGGTGGTATTTTGCTCGACGCCCCGTCGCGCCGCGGTCTTGCTCTGCCCGCCCCATGAGCAAAGATAAATTGAACTCCCCGGAACCTGGCGAAACTCCTGCTGGCGATGCGCCGCAAAAGCCAAAAGTTTCCAAACCCCGTGCCGCGAAATCCGCGAAGCCCGCCAAGGCCACGCCGTCTGCCGCCGCCGAGCCTGCGCTGGAAAAACCCGCCGCATCATATCCGGTTTTCGATTTGTCCGATGCTCCGGCGGCATCCGCTCCAGCCGCCAGCCAGGACTGGCCGGAGCCGGAGGCTGCTCCGGCTGAGGCGGAAGCCCCATTGCCCGGCGGCTCCAAACGCAGCAAGCGCCGCCGCAAGAAGGGTAAGGGCGGCGGTTCACAAATTGCCGCCCAGCCTGTGGCGGACGCGGTTTCGCCGGAATCGGACGAAGCACCCGCCTCATCCCGCCCGCCCAGGCAAGAGCGGCCGAGGCCGGACTCCGAGAGCGTCGCCAAACTGGCGTGGAAAATCTATCTCGCCGAGGTCAGCGAGGAGGGCGTCGCGCTCATTGGCGACAATGACGCCAAGGAACTTTCGCGCCGCTGTTTCCGCCTGGCGGAAATTTTCATCGAGGAGCAGGCACGCAGGCGCTGAGACGCCGGGAGGCTCAAACCTTCCAGCTCAGCGCGCCCTTCTTGAGCGCATAGGCGTAGGCCACCAGCAGGATGCCGGCGAAGCCCGCCATGCTGGCCAGCGCCATCGGGCCGTTTGCCGTCAGATCCCGGAACTGCACTGCCCACGGATACATGAAGACCACCTCGATGTCGAACAGCACGAACAGCATCGCCACCAGGTAGAATTTCACCGAAAAGCGTGGCGCGCCTTCGCCGATCGGTGTCATTCCGCACTCATAAGGACTGTCCTTGGCGGCGCTGCGCCGCGCCGAGCGACCGAAGATCACACTCAAGGCCAGCACTGCGCCGGCAAAGCCCGCGGCAATGAGGATTTGCAAAAGAACCGGCAGGTATTGGTCGGGCATGGCGAGGAAAGTTGGAGAGCCGCGCAGGTCTTAGGAAACGGCGCGCGCTTTGGGTAGAAAAAAACCCGCGCCTTGCAAGGCGCGGGTTTTGGAAAAATGCCGGAAAACGCAACTAGCTCAGTCTTGAGCGGCAGCGGCTTCTTGGGCGGCCGCGTAGGCGCTGGACGCCTCATGCACGCGGGAGGTGCCCTTGTATTCCTTGCCGAGCTTTTCAACCAAGCCGCGGGTCACCAGATTTTGAAGTTTTTCATAGGCGCGCAGCCGCAGCATTTCCTCGCCACCGCTCACCGCATTGCGGAGCTTGAGATTTGCAAAAACCCGCTCGAACAGGTCGTTGAAACCGAACACTTTTTTCTCGGAGAGAACATTCACGAGCTCGTCAGTGACGTGGTCTGGGAGGCGGCGTGAGAATCGGGTACGTTTCGTGGTGATTGCCATAACGACGCGAACATACACCCCCCTTGTGACAAAAGCGACCCAAAAAATAGCCAAACATCCCAAGCTTAAATTAATTATTTGCAAGTCCTAAATTTCAATTTCTGAAAAAAGTTTGAAAATCGCTGGGCATGGCAGCTTGACAGGCGGGGGATTTGAGGCAGTCTCTGCCCCCCGGCGCGTCGGAAACGTGGCGGCACCCACTGATTCCCATGAAAAAGGACCTTCATCCCAAATACAATCCAGTTGTCTTCGTGGACATGACCACCGGCAAACGTTTCATCAGCCGCTCGACCAAGACTTCCGATAAGAAGGAAGTGATTGATGGCGTGGAACACAGTCTCATCTCGATCGGCATCACGTCCGACTCGCACCCGTTCTTCACCGGGCTTGCGCAGTTTGTGGACACCGAGGGCCGCATCGACAAGTTCCAGAAGCGTTTCGGCGCGGTGCGCCGCGTGGGCAAGCCCAAGCTCGACTGAGCCCCGGTGTTTTTCCCGCTTTCCAAAATGCCCGTCCGCCACCTTGCGGTCGGGCATTTTGCGTTCTGGCCCGGCGCTGGATCGAGCGTTGCGCTTTGGTGGGGATTTGCGAGACTGTGGCGGTGATTCGGAATTTTCCACTACCTTGGTTGGCGCTGGCCGCCTGCTTGTTTTGGCTTGGCGGCTGCGGCCCTGCATACACTCCGGTGTATCATCCCAAGGCTGCGGGCGCCAAGGGCGAGACATTCGGCTACCGCAAGTGGATCGCGGAGCAAACCGAACCGGATGTGGTGCTCATCGGCATCCACGGCTTCTGCGGTGCCTCGATCGATTATGAAAACCTCGGCAATTACTTCCTCGAGCACCAGTCGCGCACCGGGCTCTATGCCTACGAGTTGCGTGGCCAGGGCAGCGACCCCATCCACGCGCGGCGCGGCGATATCGGCAGCACGCGGGATTGGTATCAGGACCTGTTTGCCTTCACCCAGCTCGTGCGCGAACGCCATCCGGATGCCAAGGTGGTTTGGTTTGGCGAGAGCATGGGAGCTCTGATTGCGGCGCACGCCTGGCGCGAGTCCCCGCCCGGCCCTCCGCCCTGCGATGGGTTGGTGCTTTCCTCGCCGATTGTGAGGTTCCGCGACGACATTCCGGCATGGACGCCGGGGCTGGTACAGATCGCCGCCACCACCCTGCCACTGGCGCGCGTCTCGCTGGAAACGCTTTCCGGCGGGCATGAGGTGCAGATGACGCAATCATCCGTCCATGGCGAGCAGGTGAAAAAGAATCCCTATCACGTCGAGCAGCACACGCTGCGGATGATCGGCGCGCTCAGCCGCCTGATCACCGGCATGAATGACTGCGCGGCCACTTTCCAGGCTCCGGTGCTGGTGCTCCACGGCGGCCAGGATTTTTTCAACAACGACTCGGACGTCCGCGGGTTTGTCGCCCGCATCCCGGAGCAAACCTCGATCACCTACCGGAATTACCCGGCCGCCTACCACCTCCTGATGTATGACGACAAGCGGGAAACCATTTTCCGCGATGTTTGCCGCTGGTTGAACCGCCTGCGCCGGGATCGCTTGGATAATTAATTCGGAAATGCGTCGGGTTTCGTCTTGACGCCTTGGTTTTGGCGGCCATTCTTCGCGCCCCGCAACCCCACAAAATCTTTTCACCATGGCCCGTATTTGCATCATCAGAGGAACCCAAGTCCGCTCCGGCGGCAGAATCCATCGTTCCGGTTTGGCCAAGAAAAAGGGCGGTATCGGTCGCCACGTCACCAAGGTCGTGAAGCGCACCGTTTCTCCCAATCTCCAAACCAAGCGCATCTGGGTTCCCGAACTCGGAACCTACATCCGCATGAAGCTGAGCTGCCGCGCCCTCAAGACGATGAACAAGAACGGAGCCTACGCCACCCTCAAGAAGGCCGGTCTGCTCTGATCCGCTGAGGTCCTCAAAACATTCATTTTCATGTGAACGGCCCGGTTTCACCACCGGGTCGTTTTTTGTATTTCAGTGCCTGGATGGTGAAGTGATCAACCATCCGCTCGTGGTTGTTCTCCGGGTTTCCAATGAGCCCAGGCATCAGGGGCGGGATTTTTTCCAGAGGCGGATGGTCTCGAGGAAGGGCTCGGCGTAGCGCTGGATTTTGGCGGTGCCGATGCCGGGAATGTGGAGGGCTTCCTCGGTGTTGGCCGGCTGGTAGCGGGCGAGAGCCTCGAGGGTTTTGTTAGAGAAAATGACGTAGGGCGGCACGTCCTCGCGCTTGGCCATTTTCATGCGGAGATCGCGCAGCATCGAATAGAGCTGGGCGTCGTGGCCGTGATCCTTGAGGGAGACTTCCTTGCGCCCGGCGGCGGGGTCCGGCCAGACGAGTTGAAACGGTGACTCGCCGCGCATCGCCCTGTCGCCCAGCGGGGTGAGCGTCATGAGCGGATACTCGCCGGTTGTGACGGTGTGCACGAGTCCGGCGTCTGCGAGCGAGCGCATCAGGCCGTTGAGATAGCCGGCGCCTTTGTCGCTGAGGATGCCGTAGGTGCTGAGCTTGTCGAGGCCGGCGGAAACGATTTCCTGGGACTTGCTGCCGGCGAGCATCTGGACAATGCGGCCGCGGCCGAAACGCGCTTCCCAGCCGCCATCGCGGCTGCGGCGTGACATTCGGGCGACTCCGCTGAGTGCCTTTTTCACGGTGATTTCCTCCTCGCTTGTGGGCGGGCGCATGTCTCCGGCACCTTCCTCGCGGCAGACATCACAATTTCCGCAGACACCGGCATCCTGCTCGCCGAAGTAATTGAGAATCCACTTCTGCCGGCAGACGCGCGAGTAACACATCTCGACCATCGCCTTGAGTTTCTCGCGATCACGGCGGTCTTTTTCCTCGATGGCAGCTTCGTCAAGCTGGAGTTGGCGGGCGAGCACATCGGGCTTCAGGAGCCGGGTGCCCTTCATGCGCTTGCCGGGGATGTCGAAGCGCTCGATGTATCCGGCGCGTAATAAAACCGTAAGCGCGCTGCCGACGGACATGGAGTTTTTCACGTCCGAGCCCTCTGCCATTTCCTCCAAAGTGCGATGCACCTCGTATTCGCGGTCCGCCTCGGAAAGCAGATACTGATAGATCGAGCGGATCACCGCGGCGGTCGGGTTCGCTCCCTCGATGAAGAACTCCTGGGTGCGGGTGTCCGCGTAGTTGAAAAGCAACTCGCAGACGGCGGCCTCGCCATCGCGGCCGGCGCGGCCGGCCTCCTGATAGTATGCCTCCACGCTGCCGGGCACTTCGTAGTGGATGACGAAGCGCACGTCGGCGCGGTCGATGCCCATGCCGAAGGCGTTGGTGGCCACGGCGACATCGGCCTTGCGCTGGATGAAGATTTCCTGGGCGCGGACGCGGTCCTGGTCGCTCATGCCGCCGTGGTAGGCCACGCATTTGAGGCCCCAGCTGGCGATGGTTTCGGAAACGGCCTCCACTTTCTTGCGGGTGGCGCAATAGACGATGCCGGTCTTGTGCGCGGCGATCACGGCTTTCATCCGCTCGTCCTTGTGGATGGCTTTTTCCACTGCGGAGATGGCGAGCGAGAGATTCGGGCGCGAGAATCCGCTGACTTGCTCGAAAGGTTCTCGCAGGCCGAGCACCGTGGTGATGTCCTCGCGCACGATCGGCGTGGCGGTGGCTGTGAGGGCAACACATTGCGGATGGCCGATTTTTTTCAGCGCCTTGCCGAGGCGCAGGTAGTCGGGCCTGAAATCATGACCCCACTGGCTGAGGCAATGCGCCTCGTCCACGGCGAAGAGCGAGATTTCGATGCCATCGAGCGCCTTGAGGAAACTTTCGGCGCGGAAGCGTTCGGGCGCGACATAGACGAGTTTGTGTTTTCCGGCGCGCATGCCATCGAGGCGTTCCTTTTGCTCCGGCCAGGTGAGGGTGGAGTTGATGAGCGTGGCATCGATGCCGCGGGCGACGAGCGCGTCCACCTGATCCTTCATCAGCGCGATCAACGGCGAGATCACCAGCGTGACGCCGCCGAAACACAATGCGGGCACTTGGAAACAAAGCGACTTGCCGCCGCCGGTGGGCATGACCACCAGACCATCGCGACCGGAGACGATTTTGGAAATCACCTCCTCCTGGCCATCGAGAAATCCGCTGAAACCGAAATACTGCTTCAGCGCCTGATGCGGCGTCATGAGCAAGGGCTTCGAGTCTGGGTGCGGAGCGGGCATCGCGTGCGCAAACGAACATGGATGGCAAGATCGAGTCAATGCGCGGATTGGAATTCGAACGCCGCCTTCGGCCGCTGAAAATCGCATGGGAATGCAACTTGCTTCAGGAAACCGCAAAATCCCAGAATAGTGAAATTATCGAAGCCTAAATCGAAACCGGTCTGCAACCGATTCGCTTCAACCGGCGAAGGGGCGTTCGCGAGATGCGTCCCGAAATGACTTCGTTGCGCCAAGCCCAATGAATCCAGTGCATCGCGAAGGCTGCTGCCACCTGTCCGCCAGGCCAATGCGGGGCAAACCACGCTGCTTAACAGAGATGAAAAGTCATAACAAGCTGATGTCCAATTCATACGTATTCAATAAAGATTGAGTGGATTCGGTTGATTGACAGAATTTTGCCCAGCGCGTTCCCCCCGCGCTGCCCCCCATTATGAAAACGAACCAGAAATGTCGCATTGCGCTGCTCTCCGGGATGCTGGCCTTGTGCAGCCTGTCATCCGCAAGTGCCCAAACCTCGCTGGATTTCTACGCATTCGAAACCAGTGGTGTGTCCAACCTTTCCGATCTGGACTACATCGATCTTGAGGCACTGATCGTTTCCACCGCCGGTGGAGTGAGTATCGAGGTGAAGAACACTTCTGTGATCGGTGATCCCGGAATCACCGCGACCCAGCCGACCGTCACGAAGATTTTCTTCGAGGACAAGGCGGGGGTGTTGGGGGATTCGGTCAGCATCGATGGGGTAACCGGAGAGGTCTCGTTCGTGAGAAACGATGGAGCGAACCTGCCCGGCGGCAACAAGATCGGCTTTGCGGTGGACACGGCCTTCACCGCGGCACCACCGCCCACGACCTACGGTCTTGATCCCGGCGAAGCCATCGTGTTCCTGTTCAGCGGTACGATCTATGACGCCTTGGTGGCCAGCCTCGTCTCCGGAGATTTCCGCATCGCGATGCATGTCCAGCAGATCGGCATCGATGGCCAAGGCTCGGCTGCTTTCGTGAATGTTCCGGAACCGGCAAGTGCCATGCTCGGCCTGCTGGGCACGCTTCTTCTGCTGCGCCGCCGCCGCTGATCACGGATAATAGGGGCGGAGCATCCAGTAGCACACGGGGCCGGTGACGGCCACGTAAAGCCATAATGGGAACACCCACCGCGCGAGTCGGCGGTGGGCATCGAAGCGGTTGGTCCAACCGGCGATGAAAGTGAAGAGAATGAAGGGCAGGCTGACGGCCGCCAGCACGATGTGGGAAAACAGGATGATGAGATAGATGGTGCGCATTCCGCCGACGCGGGCCAGTTCCGCGGCATCGACGGTGCCGTCAAGATTCACGTCGCCGAATTTCACCTCGTTGCTGGTGAAGTGATAGGCCACGTAGCTCATCAGGAACAGGACCGAGAGCCCCATCGCCACCATGATCATGCGGCGGTGCAGGACTATGCGGCCCTTCATCACGGCGATGAAGGCGATGATGAGGACCACTGCTGCGGCGGCGTTCACCGCGGCGTGAAGCGGCGGCAGGAAGGAGAAATCCACGCCCTCGGGCAGCGGGATTTTCACCCGTCGCATCAGGCCGACGAGTGCCAGCACCACGGCTGTTAGAATCCACGCGGCGATGCCGAGTTTTTTCGAGAGTTCCTCCCGCGGCGTGCGGGCCAGCCATTGGGCGCGTTCGTCGTTCATCAGATGCCGGGTGTTTCGTTTTTCTCAAGCTCGCTGCGGACGCGCTGAAAGAGTTCGTCCTTGAGTTTCTGATAGAGTCCGGGATCGCGCTGGCGCGCCTCCTCGGAGCGGGCGTCCGCCAGTGGCCACTTGCCGATCACGCGGAACTCGCGGTCCACCAGCAGGAAGCCGAGATCGTGGGCGTAGCGGCCGTTCGCCTCGATGTCTGCGGGATCCTTGCGCTCGCGGATGCCGAAGAACTTGAGCTCCTTTTCGAGATATTCATGGGTCGCCGCCGCCTCGCCGGCGTTGAGAAACCACCAGTTCTTCGTTTCCGCGCCAAGGGCGGTGGCGTAGTCGGCGAGTTTCTCCCGCTTGTCGTTTTCCGGATCCACGGTGATGCAGACGATGTGGAAATCCGGGTGGCTGCGGAATTCGTCGTAAATTTTCCGCAGTTCCTCGCCGTTGCGCACCGCGCAGTGCGGGCAGATGGCGAAGAACTCGGCGGCGATCCACACCTTGCCGCGCAGATCGGAGAGTTTTACGGACGCCCCCTCCTGGTTGATTGCGGCGAGGTCTTTGCCGATTTCAAACCACTCGTCTGCGGTGGCGCGGCCGGAATCGACGATGGCGGGCATCTCCGGTTGCGGCAGGCGGGAACGCAGGAAGAAGGCGGTCCCCAGGATGGCGGCCGAAACCACGGCCACGCCGGTGTAGAAGAGTGTGAGGGTGGTGTTGCGTTTCATCGGGATGAGGTGGATTCGGCGAGCAGTGTGTCGATGGTTTTTTCCAGCAGGATTTCAAGTTCGGCTTCGTTGCTGCGGTCGGTGCCGGTCTTCATACCGGCGGCGTCCCATGCCGCGGCTTGGTCAAAATCAAAGCCCACGACTTCCGGCTTCGCGGGTTTGCCATTGCGGGTCTTCGGTACGACGGCGCGGCGGATGTGGCCGTTGCGGTCGATCAGCACGATGGCGGCGTCGTAGTTCCACTTCCCGCCGACTTCGTTGGGGAAAACGGAGGCCTTGAGTTCGTTCTTGATGAACTTGTGCAGGGTGCCGGGTTCGTTGCTGCCGAGCCACCATTGGGGCAGCTTCATGCCGTGGGATTCGGCGGCCGTGGCAAGGGTGCTGCGCAGTTCATCGGCAGGCACGGAATCGATGGCGAGCGTGACCAGGTGAAAGTCCTTTTGGCCTGCCCGTTTATCCGCGAGGCGCTTCATGACGGCCAGGCTGCGGGTGGCGGCCCCGGGGTCGCGCAGGCTCAGGACGTTCAGCACGAAAACGCTGCCGCGCAGGTCGAACAAATCGGCCGTCCTGCCATCCTGCCGCAGCAGCCGCAGATCCCGCTCCTTCTGGATCCGGTGGACGATCGCAGGCCGGGTGTCCGTGGCTTGTTTGGCGGCCCAGTCTTCATAGGCCTTGAGAACCAGAAAGCCGCCGGCAAGCATGATGGCCACCAGAATCCAGGCGGTGCGCCGGAGTTTCTTCGGATCGCGGACGGCAGGCTCTAGGTCGGCGGGCAGGCTCATGGCTGGCGCAACTTAGCCGGGTGCGCGGGCTTGGCAAGCCGCGGAATTTTCCGGAGTTGTCAGACGCGCGCCAGTCCATGTAGGCTCCACCGCAATCCGAATCCATGTGGAGTTTTTTCACCGAGCACTGGCGGGATGGCATTGAGATCCTTCTCCTGGCCACCTGTATCTATCAAATCTACCGCGCCTTCCGGGCCACCCGGGGCGCGCAGATCCTCGTCGGCCTCGGGACCATTCTCATCGTGCTCACGCTGGCGTCCACGCTCTTCAAGTTCGAGGTGATCCAGTGGATCCTCACCCGCGCGGCGGCGGTGCTCGCCTTCGCGTTGATCGTGATTTTCCAACCCGAGTTGCGCACCGGGCTCGCGCGCCTCGGCAGCAACCGGCTGTTTTCGTTGTATGGCCGCCGTCGTTTGGACTTTCTTGAGCGCTTCGCCGATGCGGTGTTGAACCTCTCCAAGAAACGCATCGGCGCGCTTTTCGCCATCCAGCGTGACGTGAGCCTCAAGGAGCAGCTCGATACCGGAGTGGTTCTCGACGCGCGCTTTTCGCCGGAACTCGCGCTGACAGTGTTCCATCCGAAAGCTCCGCTGCACGATGGCGGCATGATCATTGCCGATGACCGGGTGGCGGGCGCGGCCTGCGTGTTTCCCGTCACCGAGCGCGAGATGCAGGACCGCTCCACCGGCCTGCGCCACCGCGCCGCCATCGGGCTCACCGAGCGCACCGACGCCGTCGCCGTGGTGGTCAGCGAGGAAACCGGCGGCATCTCGATCTGTGAGAACGGCGTGCTCCAGCGCAATCTAACCGAACAACAGTTCCGCGAGAAAATCGCCCACATCTTCTTCTCCGGCAAACCGTCCCATGAACCTGAACCTGCCCAACAACTGGATCGCAAAGATACTGTCGCTGCTGCTGGCGATCGCGATTTGGTTTCTCATTAAGCAGAACCTCACATCAAACGGCGGCTTTATCGAGAAGCCGCCGCGTGCCGTGCCGGTGAGGGAAAAGTGAGCCGTCAGCCGCCGCCGAGCGCAACGTGGTCGATCAGCCGCACCTCGCCGTAGAACACGGCCGCAGCGAGCACCGCGGGTTTGTTGAGATCGGTCACGGGTTGCAGGGATTGCGCGTCCACCAGCTCCAGGTAATCGATGCGGGCAAAAGGCGATGCTTCGATTTCCGTGCGGGCCGCGGAAAGGATTTCCTGCGGTTTGCCGAGTTTCGCCGCAGCGGCAAGCGCGCGGTGGATGCGTGGTGCGTCGGCGCGTTGCTTGTGGTTGAGCCGCACGTTGCGCGAGGACATCGCCAGCCCGTCGGACTCTCTAACAGTCGGGCATTCGAGGATTTCCACCGGCACGTCGAGATCGCGCACCATGCGGCGGATGATGGCGAGTTGCTGGAAGTCCTTCTCGCCGAAAACCGCAGCGTCGCAGCCGCTCAGGAGGAACAACTTCAGCACCACCGTGCAGACGCCGTCGAAGTGGCCGGGCCGAGCGGCACCGCAAAGCCCGCGCGAAAGCAATGACTCGGTGATCGTTACCGAGCGGTCGGGGAAATACATCGATTCCGCATCCGGCAGAAACACGATGTCCACACCGGCGGCCAGACACTTTTCGAGATCGCTCTCAAGCGGCCGGGGATAGGCCTGCAAATCGGCCGGGCGATCGAACTGGATCGGGTTGACGAAAATCGAGACGATCACCGTGCCCTCCGCCCCGGCCGCCTCACGCGCCTGCTTCACGAGTTCGAGATGGCCGTGATGCAGTGCGCCCATCGTCGGCACCAGCACCCGCCGTCCATTGCACCCGGCATAATCGTCCAGCACCTCCCTCAATTCGGACTTTGTTTCAATCACCCTCATGACAGTTATTACTGCCATCGAACCTGCGCCTCCGCAACCGCCAAGTGAGACGGCGTTCAACCGAGCATTTCGAGCAAATGCCCGAAGACGTCGGTATTTTTAACGATGCCCGACAAGCGTTCCGCCTGCGGCCCCGTGGCCGAGACCAGGGTGTAATCCGCGGTGTGCGTGGTGCCCGTCCAACCGATGCCGGTGTGGTTGCCGGTGATCTGGCCTAACAGACCTTCGGGTTTTTCCAGCAGGTGGTTCCACTCGACGACATCCTGCTGGTTGAGGATGGCCAGCAGCGCCTCGATTTCATTTTGCTTCAAGCTGAGCTGCAGATGACGCTCGATCATGGATGCGAGTTGTGCGGCGCTTCCGTCCTTGAGCCTGCCCCACTCGGTGAAAATCCGCTCGTGGGATGCCTTGAAGCGGGTGATCCGCTCGAAACGCTGCGCGCTCTCGCCGTAGCCATTTCCCACGCCATTGAGGCCGGGATTCGAATTGCCGTGATCGCTGGTCACCACCACCAGGATGTCATTCCGTCCCGCTGTCATGGCAAGCACGGCCGCCACCGAGTCATCAAAGGCGAGTTGGTCGTCTAACAACGCACGGATGTCGTTCGCGTGCGCCGCGTGGTCGATGCGCGCGCCCTCGACTTGCAGCAGAAACGGTCTGCCGCTTTCAAGAAAGCGGGACATGGCCGCGGTGGTCATTTCGGTGAGGGTGGGAACGCGGGCGGCGATTTTTTCATCGTGGTTGCGGTCGGTGGAAAACGGCAGATGACCCCGGGTGAAAGTGCCTAACAGCTTTTCGCCACGGGCGGCGGGCAGTTCGTCGCGGCTGCTGATGACCTGATAACCGGCCTTGATGAAATCCGCGGCCAGATCCCGCTTGTCCGGGCGCAGCTTGGGATCGAAGAAGGCGGAGCCGCCGCCGAGGATGACATCGACGCGGTCGAGATACTGCTGGGCGATGCTGTTTTCATCCGCTCGGGAGGGAACGCTTGCCGCGAAGCCTGCCGGCGTGGCGTGGGTGACGGTGGCCGTTGTCACCAGCCCGATTCGGGCCTGGGACTGCTGCTTGAGGATGGCGGCGATGGGGGTGATGGAATTGCCGGCTGGCGAGATATTGATCGCGCCGTTGTTGACGCGCTGGCCGCCGCCCCAGGCGGAGGAGGCTGCGGCGGAGTCGGTGACCAGGGAGTTTGCGGACGCGGTGTCCATCAGGCCGCGCGCGGCGGTGGGATCATCGAAGAGTTGCCGCCAGCAGGTGCCACGTTTGCGGGTGAGCTGTGACCATGCTTCTGCAAGGCTCAACACGCCTGGGCTCATGCCGTCTGAAACCATGAACACCACACCGCGGACTTTTTCCGCCGGGGATGAGGCGGGCTGGGCAAAGGCCTCATGACCGGGCAGCAAGGCCGCAGCGCCACCGAGCCCGGCGGCTTTGAGCCAGTCCCGGCGGGCGATGTCATCAGCTCCGGATGAAAGTTTCATGGGCTACGAGTAGCAGCGGAGTTTGCTTCATCAAGCGCGATCACTCAGCGCTGGAGCCAGCGCAGGATGGGCGGCGCGGCGGCATCCCATGCATGTGCGATGGCGCACTCGATGACCGCCAGTTCATCGAACTCGTCGGGAAAATTTTTGTTTTCCCGCATGTTGCGGGCGCTGCGGGCGATGGCGCGCAACTCGGGTGCGAGAGTGAGCAGGGAAAAAACCGCCGCCAGCGCACTTGCTCCTATCAGAATGGCCAGCACGCCGGTCACCGGAATTTTTCCCACCAGCAGTGCCATCACCGCGACGATTCCGCTGAGCGGCGGCACGATGGTGCCGAAACGGCGTGTGCTTTCCCGGGCGACGGCGGCTTTCGGATCCCGCGTGTGCCACTCGGCCAGCGCCTTGAGCCGCAGTTCGCGGCCGAATTCCGCCGCGCTGTTCTCGGCGCGGTGGACCGCTGCTTCATCGCCGGGCGCGGGCAGCCAGCGGGTGAGATCGCAGCGGCAGTTGCGCGCTCCCTCGGTGGCAAGCACCCGCAGTCCCAGCCACCAGCGCAAACCCAATGCGATGGCGAGTGGAAGAACCGACAGGATGAGGATGAGGCGATACATGTTATTGGAACTGTAGCGGCGGTCTATGACCGTCGCCGGATCAGGCTCGCGGCGACCGGTGATCGCCGCCACTTTTCGGATCATCCGGCCACGGATGGCGGGGATATCGACCGGCGACTTCTTTTTTCATTTGGGCATAGCCACTGGCCCAGAAGCCTTTCAAATCCTTGGTCATCTGCCAAGGTTTCTGGCCGGGGGTGAGGATGTGGACGAGCAGCGGCACGCGGCCGCCTGCAATGGCTGGAGTTTCCCAAACGCCAAAGAGATCGGCAACGCGGGCGGAAATGAACGGGTCCTTGCCAGGTTCATAAGTGATCTTGGCGGAGCGGCCGTTGGGCAGGTCGATGCGCTCCGGGCAATAAGAGTCGAGCGCCGCACGCTGGGTGGGGCTGAGCCATTCGCGCAGCACGCGCCAGACGTTGGCTTCCTTGATGTCCTTGTAAGCCACCGCACCGTGGCAGATCTGCGCGATGGCGTCCGCCTTGTCCTCGTCGCTCCAGCTAGGCATTTCCAACTCCGGCATCGCCTTGCCTAACAGCATGAGCCGCGCGGTCCACTGATCCACGGTGTGATCCCAGTTCTTCAACACGAGTTCGCCTGATAGAACTTTCTCCGCGAGGATTTCCGCCGCCTGATCCAGGTTGACGTTCTGGTCGGTCTCCTTGGTTTCCAACACCAGATCGCGGAAGCTGGTTTCCTTGCGCGCGACCACACGGCGGCGGGTTTCGTCCCATGCCGCGCCGTCGGATTGCGTGAGATCATCGGGAAACAATCCGGCGAGCCACGCGGGATCGATGGCGGTGGCGCGGCGCAGATGCACGATGACCTCGCGCGCCTCGACTTCGGTGATTTCCGCCGCGACGAAGGCCGGCGCGTTTTTCACGCAGGATTCCTCATCGAGTTTGCCGCGGCGGTTGCCGACGAGTTTGCAGGCGAGCGTGCCTTGGTTGAAACGGATCGCGAGTTGGTCGCTGAAGCTGGCGAGCATCGCATGACCGATGGCCTCGCGGCGTGCCTTGAAATTCACGGCTTGCCAGTCCCAGCCGAAGCGTTGGGCCAGCGAGCGGAGGCGGTCGAAACCCTGCGCCGTTTCGCGTGCGCCACGGGCGAGAATGCCGAGTTGGCCGCAGCGTTTCGGATCGAAGTTCATTTCCGCGGCGCTTTCGAAAGCCCGCCATTCTCCGGCGAAGTCCGAATCGTCATCGGCGAAGAGGAAATCCTTTCTGCCCACGCCGCCGCGTTTGTTGGTGAAGACGCCCTCTCCTTGCACTGCGGCTGCGATGAATGCGGTCTCCGCGACGCAGTCGTGTTCGTGACCGGCGAGCATCAGGCGCGAGAAACGCGGTTCTAATGGCAGCGATGCCATTTTAACGCCTTCTTCTGTTAGATTTCCGTTCGCATCGAGTGCGCCGAGGTCGTGCAGCAGGTGCTCGGCCCTCACCAGCGCCGCCTCGGTGGGTGCGTCGAACCAGCGGAAATCCCGGATCTCGGAAACGCCGGCGGCTTTCAGCAAAAGCACGGCCTCCGCCAGATCCACGCGGTGGACTTCCGGCGCTTCGAACTCCGCGCGTTTCGCGTGGTCCGCCTGGCTCCACAAGCGGAACGCCCGTCCCGGAGCGGTGCGGCCCGCGCGGCCCGCGCGTTGCTCGGCGGCGGCGCGGGAGATCTTCTTGATGAGCAGCGTGTTGATCGCGCGGCGTGGCTCGTAGGATGAAATGCGCGCGAGTCCGGAATCGATGACCGTTCTAACACCCTCGATGGTCAGCGAGGTTTCGGCGACGTTGGTGGCGACGATGATCCTCGGTTTTGGGCCGGGAGAAATCGCCGCTTCCTGCGCGGCGGGCGGCAGCGAGCTGTAGAGAGGAAACACATCCCAGCCGCGCGTGGTGGAGCCCGATTCTAACAACTCGATCGTTTTGCGGATCTCATGCGTGCCCGGCAGGAACATCAGGATGTTTCCCGCGTCCGGCATCGCCATCGCCTCGCGACAGACAGCGACCATTTTCTCCCACACCGGAATTTCGCGCGGCGGCCCGCCGCTGCGGTCGTTCACCGGTGCCTTGTCGGGGCGATAAAGAACTTCCACCGGATAGGTCCGCCCGCCGGCTTCCAAGGAAACCGCGGGTGTTAGAAAATCCGCGAGCCCTGCGGTTTCCAGCGTGGCGGACATCACGACCACCCGCAGGTCCGGGCGCGGTCCGTCCTGCAAGTCGAGGCAGCGGGAAAGTGCGATGTCCACCGCGAGCCTGCGTTCATGGAACTCGTCAAAAACCACCGCGCCCACGCCGTGAAGTTCGGGGTCATCCTGGATCCAGCGTTGGAACACGCCATCTGTTAGATAAAGGATGCGCGTGTCGCTGCCATACTTCGTATCGAAGCGCACCGCGTATCCGACCTCGCGTCCCAGCGCCGCACCGCGTTGTTTCGCCACCCATCCGGCGAGCAGGCGCGCGGCCATCCGGCGCGGCTCGATCACGAGGATCGTGCCGGCAACTCCGGCATCCACCAACATTCCCGGAACCTCCGTGGATTTTCCCGAGCCGGTCGGAGCCTTGAGCAGGACGCGGGAACGGTTTCCCCGCGAGACGGCGGTTTTCAAGGCATCGGCGATTTCAAAAACAGGCAGCGGCACGCACGAGAATGTGGCGGCGGTTTTCAACCGCCAAGCCGAATGATTTGGCATGGCGGATGCAATCCGCCGCCACGGGTCAATGCCTGAAGTGCCGGTAGCCGGTGAAGACCATGGCCATGCCAGCAGCGTCGGCGGCAGCGATGACCTCCTCGTCGCGCATCGAGCCGCCGGGCTGGATGCAGGCGGTGGCACCGGCGTCGATGGCGGATTGCAGTCCGTCGGCGAAGGGGAACATGGCGTCGGAGGCGACCACGCTGCCTTTGAGGTCAAGCCCCGCTTCCTTGGCTTTCCAAACGGCGATGCGTGAGGAATCCACACGGCTCATCTGGCCGGCGCCGATGCCGAGCGTGCGGTCGGTGGTGGCGTAAACGATGGCGTTGGACTTGACGTGTTTGACGATGCGCCAACCTAAGCGCATGGCGCGCATTTCTTCCTCGGTGGGCGGGCGCTTGGTGACAACCTTGGATTCAAGGTTGTCGAGACCGAGCGCGGTGTGGTCGCGGTCCATCACCATGATGCCGCCGGGGCAGGAACGGATGACGGCGGATTTTTTCTCAACCAGATAGGCGTCGTTCATTTTCATGAGACGCAGGTTCTTCTTTTTCTGGAGCAGGGCGCGGGCCTCGGACTCGAAGTCCGGCGCGATGATCACATCGGTGAAGATTTCCGAAATCACACGGGCGAGTTCCACGGTGAGCGGGCGGTTGCAGACGATGACGCCACCGAACGGTGCCTGGCGGTCGGTTTCGAAGGCTTTCTGCCATGCGACGCGCAGGTCTTCGTCGTCCTGGCCAACACCGCAGGGGTTGGTGTGCTTGAGGATGGCGACGGTGGGGCGGACGAAGTCGAGGATGATGTCGGCGGCGGCCTCGATGTCGAGGATGTTGGTATAACTCAACTCCTTGCCTTGCACTTGGGTGAAGAACTCGCGGAAATTGCCGTAGAGCGCGCACTTCTGGTGCGGGTTGTCGCCATAGCGGAGTTCCTGTTCGAGCGGCAGGCTGAGGGTGAAATTGCTGCAAGTGCCGCTGCGGCACTGGCCGAGATAATTGGTGATGGCCGCGTCGTATTGCGAGGTGCGGAGGAAAACCTTCACCGCAAGCTGCTCGCGGAAACCCTTGGTGGTCTCGCCGTTGTGCTCAGTCATTTCCTCAATCACACGGCTGTAATCGGCCGGATCCACCACCACGGTGACGTGCGAGTGGTTTTTCGCCGCGCTGCGCAGCATGGAGGGGCCGCCGATGTCGATGTTTTCGATGGCTTCCTCCAGCGTGACATCCGGTTTGGCAACGGTTTCCTCAAACGGATAGAGATTCACCACGACAAGATCGATGGGCGGGATTTCGTGTTTTTTCGCCTGGGCGAGGTGCTCCTTGTCATCGCGGCGGTGAAGCAGGCCGCCGTGGACTTTCGGGTGCAGGGTTTTCACGCGGCCGTCGAAGAGCTCGGGAGCGCCGGTGAATTCGGAAACATCGATGACCGGCAGGCCGGCATCGCGCAGGGCCTTGGCGGTGCCGCCGGTGGAGAGGAGTTCGACTCCGAGGTCGTGGAGTTCCTTGGCGAAGGCCGCAAGGCCGGTTTTGTCGGAGACAGAGAGCAAGGCGCGGGTGATGGGCATGGCAGGAGGCTTTCGCGGGGTTGGGGTGCCGGGCCTGCAAGCGCCGCCCGGCGGGGACGCCGTAACCAAGCTCGGCCCCCGGAGCAAGCGGAATAGGGGGGGCGGGATTGAACGAAGGCGGGATTGACGGACGGGGAGGGGAGTTCTAGAAGCGCGGCATTTTCTTATGAAACGCAATGCATTCAAGATGAATGCTCAAGCCCGGGTTTGAGGCGGAGTATCAGAAACGCCACGATGAAATCTGGCCGGAACTCTCCAAGGCCCTCGCTGATGCCGGGGTTTCGGACTATTCGATTTTCCTCGATGAGGAGACCCTCACGCTTTTTGCCATGCAAAAACTTGCCGACGGCCATCGGCCATAAGGCAGATGATTTGCCGTCCGTGCCAATCGTTCGCAAGTGGTGGGACTACATGTCGGACATCATGGAGGTGAATCCGGACAACTCGCCGGTCTGCATGCCGCTTGCAGAGGTGTTTCACGCGGAGTGGCAGCCACTCAGCGCCTGGTCTTGGGCGTTTTCAGGAAGGCTTCCACCTCAGCCAGGGAGCGGGTGTTGAGGATGTCCTGTTTGCGCAGCCAGCCTTTGCGGGCTAGGCGCACGCCGAGCCCGAGATGATGCAGGCCCTCGGTGGAGTGGGCGTCCGGGTTGATGGAACAAAGCACACCCTTGTCGCGGGCGCGCTTCCACCAGCGCCAGTCCATGTCGAGGCGCCGCGGGTTGCAGTTGAGCTCGATGATGGTGCGCGTTTCGGCGGCGCAGTCGATGATGGTGGAGTGGTTGACGGCGTAGCCATCACGCTTGAGCAACATGCGGCCGGTGAGGTGGCCGAGCATGGTGACGTGTTCGTTTTCCATGGCCCGGCAGATCCGGCGGGTCATTTCGTCCTCCGGCAGGTTGAACTGCGCATGCACCGAGGCGACGCAAAAATCGAGCTGGCTCAGGATGTCGTCTTCGAAGTCCAGTGAGCCGTCCTTGCGGATGTCCACCTCGGATCCAGCGAAGAGCCGGAAGTGGCTGAAAGTGGTGTTGAGCGCGTGGATTTCCGCGATCTGTTTTGTAAGGCGTGCTTCGTCCAGGCCGTTTGCCACGGCGGTGGACTTTGAGTGATCCGAGATGCCGAGGTATTGCAGGCCGAGTTCCATCGCCTCGTCCGCCATTTCCTGAAGTGTGTGGATGCCGTCGGATTCGGTGGTGTGGCTGTGGAAAGTGCCACGCAGGTTGGCGATCTCCACAAGGCGGGGGAGCGCTTTTCCGGCGGCGGCCTCGATCTCGCCGCGGTTTTCGCGCAGCTCGGGCTCGATGAATTGGAGGCCGAGAATCTGATAGATATCACGTTCTTCGTGGAGATCTACGGGGATATCCACGGGCGGGGCACCTGTGCCACCCGGGGTGAAGCCGTATTCGTTGAGTGAAAGCCCTTGTTTGAGGGCTAGCGAGCGCAGAGCCACGTTGTGTTCCTTGGAGCCGGTGAAGTAGAGCAGGGCGAAGGGAAACTGGGCGTTGGAGACCGCGCGCAGATCGCACTGGATGCCGTTCTTCAGGCGCACGGAGGCCTTGGTTTCTCCGCAGGCGATCACCGATTCCACCTCCGGCAGGGTGGTGAAGTCTTCGCAGACCAGCTTCGGTTCCTTGGTGGCGACAAGAAAATCCAAGTCATGCACGGTTTCCTTGGCGCGGCGGAACGAACCGGCCACGGTGACGCGTGAGATTTCCGGGTGGGTGCGCAGGGTGTCCAGCATGCCGCTGACCAGCGGGCTGACGGATCCTAACAGAAAGCGGTCCGCGAATTTCTCATGCTGGGCAATGGCCTCGAGGACCTTCGCCTGGGTCTTCGCGCCGAAGCCCGGCAGCGTGGCGACTTTCTCGTGTTGGCAAGCCTCTTTGAGCCGCTCCACCGAGGAGATGCCGAGTGACTGGTGCAGTGCCTTGATCTTTTTCGGCCCGAGGCCCTGGAGCGCGAAAAGTTCAAACAGCCCCGGCGGAAACTCCGCGCGCAGGTCTTGATGGAATTTCAGGCTGCCGGTGGTGGCGAGTTCGTGGAGTTTGTCCCGCAAGGCTTCGCCGATGCCCTTTATGCCGTGCAGTTCATTGCGGGCGGCAAGCTCCACGATTTCACCGTCGAAGCTGCGCACGGTCTCCGCGCCATGGCGGTAGGCGCGGACCTTGAACGGATTCTCGTCCTTCAATTCCAGCAGCAGGGCGATTTCCTCCAGCACATCCGCCATTTCCGCTCGGGTCATGGTGGTAGCTTGCCTTGAGGGGAAACCCGGTCAAGCCGGGGCTTGGCCGCGCGGGACGGCTTATGGCGCTTCCGGCTCCACTTCCGGGGCTTTGGGAAGTTTTTCGACCTCGTCGAGCAGGTTGACGAGACCGACGCCCCGCACTGCGGAGGCATCGTGGTAGAAGCGCAGCACGGGAGTGGACTTGAGCACCACACGTTTCATCACCTTGCTCTGTATGGAGCCGTGTTCACGGTTGAGTTTCTCAATCACCGGCGCGGCATCGCCACCGAGCACGCTGGTCCAGACCTTGCCTTCCTTGAGGTCCTGCGTCACCTCCACCTCGCTGACCGTGACGAGTTTGCCATGCCATTCGTAATCCTTCTGAATGACATTGCCGATTTCGCGGCGGAGCAGTTCGTTGACTCGATCGAGGCGGCGGGACATTGTGTGGTAAATGCTGAGATGCTGAAACGCTGAGATGCTGAAATAAGATATAACTTCGAAGATAGGACTCTGAATTTCAGCTTTTCAGCATTTCAGAGTCTCAGCTTTTACTTCACAGCGTCTGCGGGACTTTATCG
Organism: Verrucomicrobiaceae bacterium; assembly: GCA_003820635.1. The sequence continues at coordinate 25,885 of RPOS01000016.1, forward strand.
AGTTTGTAACACTCGATGATGTCGCCTTCCTGATATTCGTTGAATTCGCCGAGACGGATACCGCACTCGAAGTTGGTGCGGACTTCCTCGACCTCTTCCTGGAAGCGGCGGAGCGTGGACATGCGGCCGTCGAAGACCGGGATGCCGCCGCGGATGACGCGGGCGTGGGCCTTGCGGTGGATACGGCCGTCGGTGACGAACGAGCCGGCGGCGCGGCCGCGGGAGAGTTTGAAAACCTGGCGGACCTCGGCGTGGCCGATGACCGTCTCGCGGGTGAGCGGTTCGAGCAAGCCAAGCATTGCTTCGCGGACTTGGTCGATGAGTTCGTAAACCACCGAGTAGAGTTTGATTTCCACATCAGCTGCCTTGGCGGATTTGACGGCCTTGGCCTCGACCTTGACGTTGAAGCCGAGGATAATGGCATCGGTGGATGCGGCGTAGGCCACGTCCGATTCGGTGATCGGGCCGGCGGCGGCGGTGATGAAGGTGCACTCGACTTTTTCGGACTCGATGGCGAGCACGGCTTTCCTGATGGCCTCCACGGAGCCTTGCACGTCGCACTTGAGAATGAGCTTGAGCTGGGCCTTGCCACCGCCCTCGGTGACCATGGCGTAGAGGTCTTCCAGGCGGTTGCGGTGCTGTGGTTTGAGGCGTTCGAGGCGCAGTGCCTCCTGGCGCTCCGCGGCGAGGGTTTTCGCCTCGCGCTCGGTTTTCATCTCGGTGAGGTGGTCGCCGACGTTGGGGAGTTCTTCAAAGCCGATCACCTCCACCGGCATGCCGGGGTGGGCGGATTTCACAGCCTGGCCGCGGTCATTGACGAGTGAGCGCACCTTGCCGGAGAAGGGTCCGCAGATGAAAGCCATGCCGGTCTTGAGGGTGCCGGACTCGACGATGACGGTGGCGGTGGTGCCGCGGCCGGGGACCACGCGGGCCTCGATGACGGCGGCGCGGGTCGTGGCCTTGGGGTTGGCCTTGAGCTCGAGAACCTCCGCCTGCAGGGCGATGAGTTCCAAGAGGTTCTCCATGCCCTGGCCGGTGAGCGCGGAAACTTCGGCGAACTCGGTATCTCCGCCGAAGTCGGTGGTTTGCAGGCCGTTTTCCGCGAGTTGGGATTTCACGCGATCGACATTGGCGGACGGTAGGTCGCACTTGTTGATGGCGACGATGATGGTTTTGTCGGCCTTTTTGGCATGGTTGATGGCCTCCAGTGTTTGCGGCATGATGCCGTCATTGGCGGCCACCACGATGATGACGATGTCGGTGATGTCCGCGCCTCGGGCCCGCATGTCGGAGAAAATTGCGTGGCCGGGGGTATCGAGGAAGGTGATTTCCTGATCGTTGTGGATGACTTGATAGGCGCCGATGTGCTGGGTGATGCCACCGGCCTCGCCGGCCACGACCTTGGACTTGCGGAAGAAGTCGAGGATGGAGGTCTTGCCGTGGTCCACGTGGCCCATGATGGTGACGATGGGCGGGCGGTCTTTGAGCAGGTCCTCGGGTTCCTCGGCGGGCAATTCGGGCTCCTTGATGACTTCCTCGACCTTGTGGAAACCCTTTTCCTTGTCGCGCTTCTCGCGCTCGAAGATGAAGCCGTGGATCTCGCAGATTTTCGCGGCAACATCCGGCTCAAGCGGCTGGTTGGGCGCGGGAAAAACGCCGATCTTGATCAGGTCCGCCATGATGTTGAACGGCTTGAGCCCGAGGCGGGCGGCCAGTTCGGGAACCAGGATCGGCGGCTTGATGACGATGAGTTTGGGATCCGCGAGAGAGCCGTCTTCTTCGGCGGATTCTACCGGGGCTGTGGCCGGAATGACCGCTGGCGCAGGTGCGGCGGCCTTGACCATGGCGGGATCCTCGCGCTCGAGGATTTTTGAAATGGATCCCAAAACAGCCGTGGGCGGATTTTTGGCCTTGCGGACTTTCGCTTTCTTTTCCTCCGAGAAGAGATCGAGAGCCTCGCTTTTGGCCTTTTCCAGCTTGCTGGGAGCAGGAGTGGTGGCTTCGGCTTCCTTGCGCTGGCGCTCACGCCGTGAGGGTTTCTTGGTCGTATCGAGGAGATCGAGGACCTTGTTTTTTTCAGGTGAGCTGTCGCTGTTTTTGGGCATCCGGCTGGTCTGCAGAGTTCGGGAGAGGGTGGGGGAGGAAAAATCGGGTTATTCGCTGGCGGAAGTGGCTTCAGTGCCGTTGACGATCGCCAAGGCGCGGGCAAGGATGGGCTCGGCTTCCTCGACCGGGATGTCGCAGATTTCCGCGATGTCCTCGGCGGACATGCCGATGATGTATTCCGGGGCGATGCCGCCGGCGAGGGTGATTTTTTCGGCGAGTTCGTCGGAGATGCCGAGTTGTTCGCCAAGCGTGTGGGCGGCACCACCGATCTTTTCCTTGAACTGTTCTTCCTTGGATTCGTCGCGGCGGACTTGCACATCCCAGCCCATGAGGCGGGAGGAAAGGCGGGCATTCTGCCCCTTGCGGCCGATCGCCTTGCTGAGATCCGCCTCGTCAACGGTCACATGGACGACCTTGTTTGACTCGTCCACGGTGATCGAGCGCAGTTCGGCGGGCTTGAGTGCCTCGCGGACGAATTCACGCGGATCCTCGCTCCAGCGGATGATGTCCACTTTCTCGTTGTTGAGTTCGCGGACGATGTTTTTGACGCGTGCGCCGCGCATTCCGACGCAGGCGCCGACTGGATCCACTTTCGGGTCCATACTCCAGACGGCCACCTTGGTGCGGAAGCCGGCCTCGCGGGCGATGCCGCGGATTTCCACGGTGCGGTCGGAGATTTCATTCACCTCGGCCTCGAACAGACGGCGGACGAAATTCGGGTGGCTGCGAGAAAGGATGATCTCAGGGCCACGGCCTTCGTTTTCCACGGCGAGCACGTAGCAGCGGATGCGGTCGCCGATGTTGTAGTCCTCGCCCTGGACGCGCTCTTTGTTGGGCATGACGCCCTCGAACTTGCCGAGGTCGATCATTACGTCGTTGCGCTCGAAGCGGCGGACGGTGCCGGAGACCACGTCGCCCGCGCGGTCCTTGAACTCCTCGTAAATCATTTCCTTTTCCGCCTGGCGCAGGCGCTGCATCATCGTCTGCTTGGCGGTCTGCACGGCGATGCGGCCGAAGTCCTTGGGCGTGACGTTGAATTCCTGAATATCGCCGGGTTGCGCCTCGGGATTCTTCTTGAGCGCGGTGGTGAGCGGCACCTGATTGAACTTGTCCTTGTAATCCTCGTCGGCAACGACGGTGAGTGAGGCAAAAATGCGGGTCTCGCCCTTTTTCGTGTTCACATCGGCGCGCAGCGTCTCGATGGCGTCGGCCCCGGGGACCATCTTGCGGTAGGCGGATATGAAGGCGAATTCCAAAGCGGCCACGACCTTGTCGCGGTCGATCCCTTTTTCCTTTTCGTAATACTCGATGAGGGCGACGATATCGTTGGTCATGGCGGGCTGTGTCTGCAATCGCCGCTTCTGCTGATGTCCGGAGACGCAAAAGAGTGGGTGCGAGACCCACTCCTTTCTTTCGTCAGAAGCCGTGCGGCCGGGCTTTTAGGTGCGCTGCAAGGGCGTTGCAAGTCCAAACTAAGCCCAAACGTGATGCCGCGGAAGCTTGACCAGCCGGAGTTCCACCCGTAGTGAATCCGTCCCCTGCGGGGATGGCGAGATTTTCATCACCCCCGGCCCGCAGCGAAATTTTAATCCCATGTGCCCTGTCATTCGCATCAGCGCATTCCTCATCCTTGGAGTTTTTCCATGGCTGACGGTTTCGTGCGGCACCGGTGCACCGCCGCCGCAGTCGCTGCGCTCGCAGAAGGTGCTGCACCGTTGGCAGGACGACGGGGGGCCGGGCAAAGTCACCATTCGCATCAGCCTGCCTGATCAGATCGCCGAGTTCGAGCGCGGCGGGCGGCCGATCGGCTGGTGCTACGTGGCCACCGGCAAGGAGGGTCATGGCACCAGCCCGGGAACATACCGGATCATGGAGAAGATCGTGGACAAGTATTCGAACCTCTATGGCTGGATCGAGGATGAGTTTGGCAATGTGGTGGATGAGGATGCGAGAGCCCGTGACAGGGTGCCAGAGGGAATGGTCTATGTGCCAGCGCCGATGCCGTATTGGATGAGGCTCACTACCTACGGAATCGGCATGCACGGCGGCTTCATCCCTGAGCCTGGAAAACCGGCGTCACATGGCTGCATCCGCCTGCCAAAGGAGTTTGTGCCCATTCTTTTCGACTCAGTGGACGTGGGCACGCCGGTCACCATCGCCAACGCCCCCAGCACGCAGGGGCCGCGTTTGGAGGAAACCATGCCACCGCCACAATTCAGGGGCGAATACCGCGTGATCGCCACCCGTCCGGCGGATGGTCCGCCGCCGGGATATCCGGGCTATTGAAAGGCGCGCGGTGCTCAGCAGCGCCTGCGGATGAAGCAGCCGCCGGCCAGCGAGCCCAAGAGCAGCAAGGTGCTGGACGGTTCCGGCACCGGGGTATAGGGCGGAGTGAAACCACCGAGATCTTCCCAAGTCACCGAGGAATTCACACCGCCGGCCACGCCACCGATGTCCTGATTGAGGCTGTTGGCCTGCTTGGCCGTCGCCACCACGAAGCGGAGCTGCGTGTTCTCGGTGATGTTGATCGGAGCTGACAGGCTGCCGAGATATTGCACGATGTCGGCAAAGGGCACCATGAAGCTCAGATAGTAATCCGGGTCTCCGGTCGTGGTTTGGGTCACATCGTTGATTCCCCCGTCGATGAGCTGATCCACCGCCCGGTAGTTGTAGTTCGCGGGCGTGGCGTCCTCGATCCGGTCCAAGGCGTAAGTCTTGTAGGCTGTGCCCGAGATGGTGGTGGTGTTGGGGGAAATGTTCAAGCCAGTCCCCGGTGCGCGGATTTCAACTGCGTTGGTCGCGGCGTTTCCCTGCATGTTTGCTCCGAGAAACACATCCAGATCCCCGTCAGTGTCCGCATCGACCCCCACCCACACCAAGCCGGAGTATTCCGGGTCGTTCTTGTTGCCGTCCGCCTTATCCAGTCTCACGCGGAAGGCAAGGGTGCCATCGGTGCTGCTCACCGTGCCATTGTCATGAAAAGTGACGAGAAAACCATAATTGGTGCCGGTGCCCCCGACGATATCCGCTTCGGCTTGCCCTGTTTGCTGATCCGTGTGGAAGTCGTATCCATTTATGCTGATCATCGGGGTCCACAGCGTGCTTGAGCTCCCGACGGGAATATAGGTAGCAGCTTGGGCGGAGCCCGGTTGCAGAAGCCAGAGCGCGAGGAGTGAGGACAGCGGTTTCATGGGGGTGGATGTTAAGAACGCCGGGAAATTAATAAAATCGGTTGTTTAGTAAAGAAAAAAATAAATAGACCTGAATAATCAGTTTGATACGAATAAATTCGCGATTACCAACAAATGCCGGTGTGGGAAATGTTTTTTAGCCCGGGCTGTGAGGGCTTGATTTTCCTGATTCCGTCTCAGCGGCGCCTGCGAGCGAGGGTGCCTGCAGTGAGCGATGCGATGAGAAGTAGGCTGCTGGAAGGCTCCGGTACGGCTTGGCCGGAGGGGTAAATAATCTGTGTGAATCCGCCCAGTTGCTCCCAGGTGAGGGTGGAATTGACACCGCCATTCACGCCGCCCAAATCCTGATTAAGGCTATTGGTCTGGGTGGAGGTGGCGGCGGCGAAGCGGGTGGGGGATTGATCGGTGATCTGGATGGATTTCCCGGCGAGAAAGGATACCACATCCGCGAAGGGGACCATGAAGCTGACGAAATAATCCGGATCGCCCAAGGTGTTGACGGTCAGATCATTGGATGTTCCTCCGTCGGTGAGATAATCAACCGGGCGGTGGTTGTAGTTGGTGACCGTAAGAGCATAAGTGCGATACGGTGTGGGGGAGATGGAAGTGGTGTTGGGGGAGGTGTTGGCACTGGCACCGGGCGAGTAAATCCCGATTTCCCGGGTGCTGCCTTGGAGATTCAAGCCGAGAAACACGTCGATTGATCCACTGAGGTCGGCGTCGATGCCGATCCATGCCACACGGTCAAAGTCAGGTTTTTTTGGGGGGCCGCCCGTGGCATCGAGTCTCAGTCGGAAGCCCCAGGCGCCGCCGGTGGCGCTCGTGTCCCCGTTGTTGTTGAAGGTGACAAAGATTCCGTAGTCGGTGCCAACGCCGACGATGTCGCCCTGTGCCTGGCCAGTTTGCTGGTCGGTAAGGAAGTCGTAATTTCCCATCAGCGGCGTCCATGCCGTGCTGGGATCAGAAACGGAAACGGCGGCTTCGAGCGCGCAGGTTGCCACACAGGATGGCAGGAGGACGGCACATTTGAAGATTCCGCCGGGGAATCTGCGAAGATGCGAGCGCGCTACGGAAAATATTCTGAAGGATGGGGGCAGGAAATTGATCCTTAACGCCGGTGTCCTCTGCGAAATCGCAGATCCGCCTATGGCTGGGCGGGAACGTAGAGTTCCGATCCCTTGGCCAGCACGGTCGCGCTGGTCAAATCCAGGCCGTTGAGCTCGTTGAGGCGCTGGATGTCGGTGCCATGTTTGGCGGCGAATTCTCCGAAGGTCGTCTCGGCATCCACCATTACCGTGCGGACGCCGCCGTTGGCGGGCGGGGATTCAGCCGGGGCGGTTTCCGGCGCGGCAGGGCTTTCCACTGTCGGTGGAGTCGCTGGTGGAGACGCTGCGGGTGTGGGGGCGGGTTCGCTGGGAGAAGCGGGTTTAGGTGCCGGCGGCTTGGGAGCGGTGGCAAGTTGAACCTTCTGGCCGGGTTTCAAGGCTTTTGGATTCACGCCGGGGTTTGCCGCCAGCAGGGATTCCAGCGAGACGCCGTATTGCCGTGAGATACCGGCGAAGGTGTCTCCCGGCTGGATGATGTGAACACCATTCGCCGCGCTGGCATTGCTGGTGGCTGGAGCAGCACCGGGCTTGGACGGTAACTTGAGCTTTTGGCCCGGTTGAATGACGGCGCTCAGTTTCATGCCGTTGGCCTTGGCCAGCGCATCCACCGTGCAGCCTTGGGTGCGGGCGATCTTGGACAGGCTGTCGCCGGGTTTCACCGTGTAGGAGGTCGTCTGACCGCTGGCGTCGCAGCAGAGCAAGACCCACATCCATGCCAAATGCCTGAAGGAAACTTTCATCGCGGGCGCAAAATCCCAGAAATGAAAGTTTGGATCAAGAAAAATTAAAGTTTCCTTAAGCATACCCCGCGCTTCCATGCCGGCGGGCAAGGGCGCAGGCGCGGCCAATCAGGCGCGGCCGAGGTAGGAATTGTCCTCCGTCTTGACGTTGATGCGCTCGCCCACGTTGATGAACAGCGGAACTTGCACGACCAAGCCGGTTTCCATCACCGCGGGTTTGTAAACATTGTTGGCGGAGTCGCCCTTCACCCCCTCGGAGGACTCGGCGACGGTCATGGTCATGGTCAGCGGGAGTTCCACGGAGACGACAATGCCATCGGCGATGAGCAGGGTGTAGGTCTGGCCCTCGATGAGGTAGTTTTTGACGTTCTCAATGAGATCTTCGTAAACGACGGCGTCCTCGTAGGTGTTCGGATCAAGGAAATGGTAGCCGCTGCTGTCCTTGTAGGAGTATTCGTGCGGGGTGCGCTCGAGCACAACGCCTTCCAGCGAGTCGTTGGAGGTCATGCGCAGGTTGAACATTTTCTTCGTGGCCACGCTGCGGATGGACATCTGCACGTAGGAGGCCATGCGCGGCGGCGTCTTAAGCTCGTGATCGACGACGAGGCAGATTTCGTTGTTGTGGCGGACGGCGTGTCCTTTGCGGAGATTGATGACGGGAGTGCTGGCCATGGCGTGTGTGGGGCGGCGGAGATAAGGGGCCCGCCGCCGGGAGGCAAGCCCGGAATTCACTGTTGAATCGAGGCCATGCGCGCGGTGATCCATTCGGAAACTTTTCGGTCATCATCGCCCGCCGCCCATATCTGGCGGAGGAAATCGGCGGGGTGGAGCTTGCCGTGCTTGCGGAGGAAATTGCGGTCACCACCGCAGCCGAACATCAGATCCGGATCGAGCGTGCCGCGTAGTTTGGCGCGGGCTTTGGCGAGAATGCGCGGCAGGTAGGCCATGCCCGCAAGTTCTTCGCCGAAGGTTGGAACGTCATCCCGTGTGAGCAGGTGGCCGCCGCAGGGAATGCCGTTTTGCACGGTGAGGAAATAATCGCGGCGCACGGCGGCAACCAACAGGGCTGTGGACGGCGAGGGGGCGTTGTCCTCGCAGTAGTCTTCGACGAAATCGAAAAACTCGCGCGTTTGACAGCCGATCTCCCGCAGAAACTTCAGATCGGCCGCAGCGTAATAACTCTCGAAATCGTGGTTGCCGTCCCGATAGGCGGCCATACAACGGTCGAAAAGCGCGAGAAAGGTGTCGTTCCACGTCATGCCTGGGCGGTAGTCGATGCTGCTGGATGTGGCAAGCGTCTGGCTTGCAGCTTTCACGGATTTGCAGTCGAAACATAGCGCAGCTGCGTGCCATCGCGGATCTTTGCCATTCAGCAGGGATTTTCTTCCGGCCCGTTTCCGTCTCGACAGTCGGTTTGGAACGTCCAGACTCCCGGCAATTCATTTTTGAATTCCCATGCGGTTCGCTCTTTTCGGTGACATTCATGCCAATCTGGAAGCTCTCGAAGCTGTCCTGGAGGATGCGGGCAAACAAGACGTTTCCGACTATGTCTGCATGGGCGACATCGTCGGCTACAATGCCGATCCGGCAGCCTGCCTGGAGCGCGTCCGGGCGATGGATTGCCCCACCGTGAAGGGAAACCACGACGAGGACGCCTCCTCCAGCCACTCGCTGGAAAACATGAACCCCGTGGCGGCCACCGCTCTCGAATGGACCCGCCTGCAGCTCGCCGATGAGCAGCGCCAATGGCTCCGCCGCCTGCGCATGGTCCGCCAAGTGGCGGATTTCACCATCGTCCATAGCACGCTCGACCAGCCGAACCACTGGAACTACGTCACCAACCGCTTCGACGCGATGTCGAATTTCTCCTACCAGTTCACCCAGATCTGCTTCCACGGGCACACCCACGTGCCGCGGGTTTACTTGAAGCGCGACAAGGTGATGGAAGTGCCCGCAGAGTCGCTGGTGATCGAGGACGGTACGAAATACTTCATCAATGTGGGTTCCGTGGGCCAGCCCCGCGATGGTGATTGGCGGGCCTGCTACGCCATCTACGATCTCGATGAAAAACTGCTGAGTTTCCGCCGCGTGGCCTACGATCTGGCTGAAACCCAGCGCAAGATTCGCGCCGCCGGCCTGCCGGACATGCTCGCCGAGCGCATTTCCGAGGGTAGGTGAGCTCCTTTGGACGATGATTTCATTCCACAGCGGTTTTTTGTTGTTGCAAACCAGTCTCAATTGCGGATCGTAATCGCACGATGTCGCCCGCACTTGGAGCCGATTTGGAAATCGACAGTGCCATGACCCTCAATCAGGTGGGCGTGGGCTGTGACGTGATGATCCGTTTCCTCACCGGACCCGGCTGCGAACGCCTGCGGGATCTCGGGTTTTGCGAGCAATTGCAGGTCCGCAAGCTGGCAGGCGGGCGGAATTTGATCTGCTCGGTCTGCGGCACCCGGATGGCGATCAGCCGCGAACTGGCGGAGAAGGTAATGGTGGCCCCGCTGCGCTGAGTCATGCAGGCATCCCCCGACACTCCGGCGACCATTGCGCTCATCGGCAATCCGAATGCCGGTAAGACCACCCTTTTCAACGCGCTGACGGGTTCCAACCAAAAGGTCGGGAATTACTCCGGCGTCACGGTGGAGTTGAAATCCGGCGAGGCATTCACACCGCATGGCAAGAAGCTGCGGGTGCTGGATTTGCCCGGTTGCTACTCGCTGCGTGCGCCATCGCCCGATGAAAAAGTGGCCGTTGACGCGCTCCGTGGCGAGCTGCCCGGCTACGCGAAGCCGGATCTCGTGGTGTGTGTGGTGGATGCCTCAAACCTTGAGCGCCATCTCCAGCTCGTGCTGCAAGTCATCGAAATAGGGCTGCCCGCCGTGGTCGCTCTCAACATGGTGGACATGGCGGAGAAATCCGGCCTGCGTCTGGATCCGGCGAAGCTCTCCGAAGAGCTCGGTGTGCCGGTGGTGCCGATGCAGGCCAGTGCAGGGAAGGGGATCATCGAGCTCAAACAGGCACTGCGCCACCCGTTTCCCGTGCCGCCGCAGGCGAAGTGGCTCGGCAGCGGGGATGAGGAGCTCGCGCGGCGCGGGTTCATCCGCGATCTCTGCGAGCTCGCGGCACGACGGCCGGATGCGCATCAACTGACCTTGTCTGACCGGCTTGACGCGTGGCTGCTGCATCCGGTGTGGGGCTGGGCTGCGTTTCTGGCGACGATGTTCACGGTGTTCTGGGCCATTTTTTCCTTCGCGCAAATCCCCATGGGCTGGATCGAGAGCGGACAAGGAGCGGTGGCCGCATGGGTGGAAGCGCTGATTCCGGAAGGCGACCTGCGCTCGCTGCTGGTGGATGGCGTGCTCGGCGGCGTGGGCGGTGTGGTGGTTTTCCTGCCGCAGATCGTGCTGTTGTTCTTCTTCATCGGGCTCTTGGAAAGCTCCGGCTACATGGCGCGCGCGGCCTATCTGATGGATGGCGTGATGGCCCGCGCCGGCCTCAGCGGCAAGGCCTTCCTGCCGCTCTTCAGTTCTTACGCCTGCGCCATTCCCGGCGTCATGGCCACCCGCACCATCGATTCCGCCAAGGAGCGGCTCACCACGATTTTCGTCGCGCCGTGGATGAGTTGTTCGGCGCGTCTGCCGGTCTATTTCCTCATCGTGCCGCTGCTCTTGCATGAAAGCGAAGGCTCGTGGAAACAGGCGCTTGTCCTGTTCGCGATCTACGGGCTCGGCACGCTCAGTGCCTTTGTTGTCGCCCGCGTGCTGCGTGGCCGGCTGGGGCCGGACGCCGGGGCCAACCACTTCCTGCTGGAGTTGCCGCCCTACCGCGCGCCGCAGTGGAGTTACATCTTCCGCCACGTGCTGGAGCGTGGCTGGGCCTTCGTCGCCAAGGCCGGCACCATCATCCTGGGTCTTTCGATCCTCTTGTGGGGCCTGAGCACCTATCCGAAATCCTCCGATGAAACAGTGGACCCTCTTTCACATAGCGCCATCGGCCGGATCGGCGCGGTGATCGAACCGGTTGTCAAACCCCTCGGCTTCGATGGCCGGGTGGGCACCGCCATCCTCACTTCCTTCGCCGCGCGCGAGGTTTTCAATTCCTCGCTCGCCGTGTTGTTCCGCGTCGAGGAAAGCGATGACGAGGAGGCCACCCGCGCCAGCCTGCGCGAGCGCATCTCCGCCGCGACATGGCCGGACGGCACGCCGCTCTTCACTCCGCTCACGCTGATTTCCCTCATCGTCTTCTACATCTACGCCCTGCAATGCCTGCCGACTTCCGCAGTGGTCGCCCGCGAGGCGGGTTCGTGGAAATGGGCGCTCGGGCAGTTTGCCTTCATGAGCACCTTCGCCTATCTTGCCGCGCTGCTGGTCTTCCAAGGCGGCAAACTCCTCGGCTTCTGAAATCATGGAATGGCAGTCTTTTATCGCCGCCGGAATCGTGGCACTCACGCTGACGGTTTTTCTGGTGCGTCTTGCCCGGCCACGCCGGAAATCCTCCGGCTGCGGCCACGGTTGCGGCTGCGGGAAAAATTCCCGCAAATCCAATTGAATAATCCGCCGCGCGAGACGTTTGTCCCAGTATGAAAACACCATCCGTGATTTTTCGCTGGGTTGCCCTGATCGGCTTCGTTGGCGGCAGCATCAGCTGCATGACCACTTATGATTCCGCCGGCCGCCCGGTGCAGTCGGTGGATCCTGCCGTCGCAGTTGCCGGAGCCGCCGCAGCTGGCCTGATCGGCTACGCCATCGCCAACGACAACAACAATCACTACCACCACCATGGCGGTTATTATCGTCCGTATCGTGGCGGATACCGTCGCTACTGAGCGCGTTGATAGAGATGCTGGGTGCGGATCCACCGGCTGACCGCCGGTTCCAGCCAAGGATGATTCGTTTCACCGCGGGCGCAGGCTTCGCGGATCTCCGTGGCGGATGCCGGATGGGATCCATCCAGCGGGTGCATCCGGAAGCCACCGCGCGCTTGCGGCATCTTTCCTCCACGAGCGAAGACGATGAACTCCACGCAGGCCGCCAGTCGCTGCGGCTCGGCCCATGTCGCCAACGCTTCCCATTGATCACCGCCCATAATCCAGAACAGGCGTGCGTTCGGAAAGCGCGCCACCATCGCCTCGGCCGTCTGCCAGGAATACGAGGGCCCTTCGCGCCGGACTTCGAAATCATCCACCGCCGCCCACGGCAGATCGGCCGTGGCAAGCCGCAGCATTTCCAGCCGATCCGTTGCAGAAGCGGGGACCGCGTCTTGCTTGTGTGGCGAAATCCGGCAGGGAAGAAAGCGGACTTCATCGAGCCCGAGCTTGTCGCGGGCCACTCCGGCCAGATGGACATGGCCGAGATGCACGGGATCAAAGGTGCCGCCAAAGAGGGCGATTTTCCGAAGGGCGGGCATGGTTTCGCTGGGGCTTCCAGCAATGCCCTGTCCCCCCATTCCGGTCAAGCTCCGGACATTTCCAATCCGTCGGCCAAGCCCGGGATTGACGCGGGTGGCCTGCATGGGTGAGATTCCGCGCCCGCCGCAGCGGCGGATGATTCATGGACTATCAAGCGAAAATCGCCCGCAATGTCGCCTCGATCCCGCGCTCGGGTATCCGCGACTTCTTCGAACTCGTGCAAGGCCGCGATGATGTCATCTCGCTCGGCGTCGGCGAGCCGGACTTCGTCACGCCCTGGAACATCCGCGAGGCCGCCATCTATTCGCTGGAAAAAGGCCAGACCACCTACACCTCCAATCTCGGCCTGCTCTCGCTGCGCAAATCCATCGCCCGCTATGTGGATGGATTCTTCGGCGTCTCCTATGATCCCGCCAGCGAGGTGCTCGTAACCGTTGGCGTCTCCGAAGCCATCGACATCGCACTGCGTGCGCTGCTCAACCCCGGCGACGAGGTGATCTATCACGAGCCCTGTTATGTTTCCTACTCGCCGAGCATCGTGCTGGCGCACGCCGTGCCAGTGCCGGTGGTGACCACCAAGGAGGACGGGTTTTCCCTCAAGCCGGAAAAACTGGCTGCCGCCATCACGCCCAAGACGCGGGTGATCATGCTCAATTTCCCCACCAATCCCACCGGAGCCTGTGCTTCCCGCGAGGACCTGGAGGGCATCGCGAAACTCGCCATCGAGCACGATCTCATCGTCTTGACCGATGAGATCTACAGCGAGCTCCGCTACGATGAGGAGGCGCACGTCTCCATCGCCGCGCTTCCCGGCATGCGCGAGCGCACCATCCTGCTGCACGGGTTTTCCAAAGCCTTCGCCATGACCGGCTTCCGCCTCGGCTACGCCTGCGCACCGCAGCCCATCATCGAGGCGATGATGAAGATTCACCAATACGCCATGCTCTGTGCGCCCATCATGAGCCAGAACGCCGCCATCGAGGCGCTCGAGAACGGCCATGCCGCCATGGTGGAAATGCGCAACAGTTATCACCAGCGGCGGGATTTCCTCGTGAGACGCCTCAACGAGATCGGTCTGGACTGCCACACTCCCGGCGGTGCGTTCTATGTCTTCCCGGACATCCGCGGCACCGGACTCTCCAGCAAGGAATTCGCCATGAAACTCCTGGAGCAGGAAAACGTGGCCTGCGTGCCGGGCGGTGCTTTCGGTCCCTCGGGCGAGGGTTTCCTGCGCTGCTGCTACGCCACCGCCTTCGAGGACATCCGCACCGCCACGGACAGGATCCAGCGCTTCGTCAGTTCACTCTAACAGGAATGAAAGATCACTGGCAGGCGATGGACCATGGCCGGCTCACCAGGGCTCATGTGGTTCCCTTCGCGGTGTTCATGGGCTTCATGCTGCTGCTGCAGGTGCTTGCCGCAAGCATTGGCTGGAAGCATCCGGAGGCCCCGTGGTGGCGGCAGGATCCGGCGCATTTCATCTATCCGCTCCAGACGCTCGTGGTGTTGACACTGCTGTTTTATCACCGGAAAAGTTATGTCTTTTCCTGGTCATGGAAATGGTGTCTGGCAGCTGTCGCCTTCGGTGCGGCAGGCATCGGCTGCTGGCTGCTGCCCACCATGCTCCACACCCACTGGGGCCTGGAGGGCAAAACCACCGGCATCCTGCGCCTGCTGGGCGTGGATGCGCGTGCCGAGGGCTTCGATCCCGGCGTCTTCACCAATCCCGCCGCCTGGTGGGCGGCAGTGATCCTGCGCTTCCTGCGAGCCGTCATCGTCGTCGCCTTCATCGAGGAAATCTTCTGGCGCGGCTTCATGATGCGCTTCGTCTGCGATTGGGAAGGGGACTATTGGAAGCAGCCGTTCGGCCGTGCGTCCTGGAAATCCTGGCTCATCGTCACCGGGCTATTCATGGCCGCCCATGCGCCGCTCGACTACGCCGGAGCATTCGTTTACGGCAGCCTCACCTACCTCCTTTGCATCTGGAGCAAGAGCCTCGGAGCCTGCGTGGTCATGCACGCCGCCGCGAATTTCCTCATGGGTCTCTACATCATGGCCACCGGCAAATACGGACTCTGGTGAAAACACCCGCCGTCGCACGTTTTTTTGCCAAGATTTTCGCTTGTCAAAGCCGCCTGCCATCCTCATACATCCGGCCCGCGCGAGCGGAAATGGTGAAAGGGTAGATGCCCGAGTGGCTAAAGGGGGCAGACTGTAAATCTGCTGGCTAACGCCTACGCTGGTTCGAATCCAGCTCTGCCCACCATCTTCATAATCAACGATCTAGGGAGCCGAAAGGCTCTTTTTTGTTAGGCATGACAAAGTGCGGGCGGGCCATTTAAGGACCACTTTTGATTTTCTGTTGTGCCAGTGGCCTGCAGCCTTCGATTGTTCAAGTCGATGACCTCCGAGTGGTGACGGAGAACGCGGATACCCGGCGTTCACACCCAGCTCTGTTGGAGCAATTCACGCAACCTCTCCGGAGTGGTGGCCGAGGTCTTGGCGACGAAGCCGCGCGCATGGGCGAAATGGACGTCGTCATGGGTTTCGATCCGGGTGAAATCCAGGCGCGGATGGTCGTTGTGGCGCGACAATCCATAGCCGTTTCCGCGGCGGTCGGGATAAATCATGCCGACCACCTGAGCGCCGTCCGGTTGGCTCTCGATGAAACGCCCGAGCCCGGCCGAGGGTTCCTCTGGCAGCGGATTGGTGCGCGGCACGTAAAGCACGCGGAAGGATTCCGTTTTCACATGGATTTCCCAAAACTCGCCGACCTCCGCGATGAAATCGAGGCGTTGCCGGAGAGTCCTCAGGTATTGGATCAGATCTTCGCCGATCCAACGCATCACTTCCCACAAGGGCTCTCCGGGTTCCAGTCGCGAAACGGCGGCGAAGCGCCGCAAAAGGGTGACGTCGATGGGTGAGTTGAGCTTGGCGAGGGTGTCGCGGTCGATGCCGAGCCAGCGCGAAGTTTCCTTCGGCCCGCGCGTGTCGAGCCATTCGGCGGGCTCCAGCCAGTCGCAGAAGGAAAGGGCGTCCTCATAAAGCCCGAGATGCTTTAGCACCAAGCTCAGCGAACACATGGGCGGGTGGTCCTTGGGAAACTGGTGGTGGTCGAAGTTGCCGAGTTCCGGTTCATGACTTCCACCCACATCCACCACCGCGATGGACGGATTCGTTAGGTCGCCGGCCCCGGGTTCGCGCCGGATGATCGGGACGGGGTTGTCGGCCAGCAACACGCAGCAGGCGAGAAACTCGTCTTTGTGCGAGCCTCCGGGGTGGGTCAGGATCAGGGAAAAACTCATGGGATGGATTGCGAAGGCGCGGAGGCTCACCGGAGCTCCCGGGCTTGGCAACTGTTTCCGGTCCTCTGAGTGAGACGGTCCGTTTGACAACAAGTCGCGCCGCTGTGCAGGGTGGCCGCGCCATTGATGAAATCCGCACTGCTTGAAAAAATCCGCGCCGAGCTCAAGGCCAGCCTCGAACGGCTGTCCAAAGCCGCCATGGACGCGCATGCCGCCGCCACCGATCCGGACAGCAAGGCGGAGGGGAAATACGACACCCGCAGCCTGGAAGCCTCCTATCTGGCGGCGGGTCAGGCACGGCAGGTCGATGAACTCGCGGCCGCCGTGAGAATTTTTGAGACCTTCGCCCTGCCGGATTTCGTGAGGGAGGATGCCATCGATGCCGGGGCCTTGGTGGAAGTGGAGATGCGTGGAGAGACCTCGCTGCTGCTGCTGGTGCCGGCGGCCGGTGGCATGGTCATCGCAGAAGAGGGACAGGAAATCACCCTGCTCACTCCCGCCAGCGCGCTCTACCGGAAGTTGCTGGGAATGCGTGCGGGAGATTTTCTGGAAGAGGACGATCTGCTGGTGATCGAGGTGAGCTGAGGCCGATTCCCAGCGGTGCCAGCCCAGACCAACGGCCCTTGCTCAAAAAAGGGGTTTGCTTTTCAGCCGCTTCGGTTATCGTCCCGTGCTCCCGGACGCTCCGGCGGTCGTTGGCCAAGGCCTGCCCAGACTGCCCCGCCCGGGTCTTTTTTCGCTGTTATGTCAGACTCTCCGAACTCCAATCAACCGCCCCATCAATCGAATCGCCCGACTGGTGACGCCAACGGCTTCAACTGGCGGCTGCTCGTTTTGCTCAGCGTGGCCTCGGTGATTCTGGGGCTTGCCTTTTTCAGCCCGAACATGGGCAAGTCCACGCGCACGCTCACTTACGCCCAGTTCCGCCAGGCATGGGACCAGGGCCGCATTGTCACGGATGATGCGAAGCGCCCGCTCAAGGTGGTCACCAGCGACACCGCCTACGACGCGGTCATCGTCGGTTGGGAAAATCCGCCGCTCGTCGAGCCCAAGGACGCCGTGAAGAAACGCAGCGACTTCCAAGTGCGCGTGAATTTTGACGTCCAGTCGGATGTCATCAAGTCCCTGCTGGATCAGGGCCTGCAGCTTCAGCAGCCTACGGAGACTCCGCTTGATGGAGATGTGGAAACGCTGTCGCTCCCTGAATTCCGGAAGGCTCAGGCTCTGGGGGAAATCAAGACCGACGATGCGGTCAATCCGCTGCGCATCATCACCACTCCAGATTCCCGTGGCGCGGTCATCGTCGGCACCCGCGAGGTGGTGACCAACCTCCAGGCCCCCAAGGATGCCACCGGCAAAACCATCGATGCCACGCCATTCCGCGTGGAGGTTTCCACCGTGATCCAGGGCGAGGAACTGCGTGAGCTCGTCAAGGGCAAGGCCACCTACGAGCGCAATACGGACTATCTCAAGAGCGCGCTTTTCACATTTCTGCCCTTCCTGCTCATCATCGGCATCCTGTTTTTCCTGTTTCGCCAGCAGATGAAATCCGCCGGCCGCGGTGCGATGTCCTTCGGCAAGAGCAAGGCCCGCCTGCTCACGATGGACCGCAACAAGGTGACCTTCAAGGACGTCGCCGGCATTCAGGAGGCGAAGGAAGAACTGTTTGAAATCGTCGATTTCCTACGTGATCCGCGCAAGTTCCAGAAACTCGGCGGCTCGATTCCCAAGGGCGTGCTCATGGTGGGCCCTCCCGGCACCGGCAAGACCCTGCTCGCCCGCGCCATCGCCGGCGAGGCGGATGTGCCGTTCTTCTCGATCTCCGGTTCCGACTTCGTCGAAATGTTCGTCGGCGTCGGTGCATCGCGCGTCCGCGACATGTTCGAGCAAGGCAAGAAACACGCGCCTTGCTTGATTTTCATCGACGAAATCGACGCCGTCGGCCGTCACCGCGGCCATGGCATGGGCGGCGGTCACGACGAACGCGAACAGACTCTCAACCAGCTTCTCGTCGAAATGGACGGCTTCGACACGCAAGAGGGCGTCATCATCATCGCCGCGACTAACAGGCCGGACGTGCTCGACCCCGCGCTGCTGCGGCCCGGACGTTTCGACCGCCAGGTCACGATCAATCTGCCGGACGTGAACGGCCGCGAGGAAATCCTCCGCGTCCATGTGAAGAAGATCAAACTCGCCGCGAAGGTGGATCTCTCCCGCATTGCCAAAGGCACTCCGGGTTTCTCCGGTGCGGAGCTCGCCAACCTCGTCAACGAATCCGCCTTGCTCGCCGCACGCCGCGGCCTGAGCGCCGTGACGCTTGATGAAATGGAGGAGGCGCGCGACAAGGTCCGCTGGGGCCGCGAACGCCGCAGCCTTGCCATGTCCGACAAGGAGAAGATCGGCACCGCCTGGCACGAGGCCGGCCACGCCTATCTCAACATGGTGCTGCCGGATACCAACCCGCTGCACAAGGTTACCATCATCCCGCGCGGACCTTATCTCGGAGCCACGATGTATCTGCCGGAGGGCGACAAGTATTCCACGCAGAAGAAGGAGGCGCTCGCCAACCTCATCGTCACCATGGGCGGCCGCATCGCCGAGTCCTTCCACAGCGACGACGTTTCCAACGGAGCCTCCGGCGACATCCGCCAGGCCACTGCACTCGCCCGCCACATGGTCTGCGAGTGGGGCATGAGCGACAAGCTCGGCATGGTCGAATACGGCGAAGGCGACTCCCCCGTTTTCCTTGCCCGGGACATGACCAAATCCCGCAACTACTCCGAGGAAACCGCCCGCGTCATCGATGCCGAGATCAAGCGCTTCATCGACGACGCCTATCAGACCGCCGAGCGCATTCTCAACGAGGGCCGCGACAAGGTGGAACTCATCGCCAAGGCGTTGCTGGAATTCGAAACGCTTGATGCCAGTCACTTGAAGGACCTCATCGAGTTTGGGGAAATGAAGGATCCGCCATCCGCACCCAAGCCGCCGCCGGTGCCGGAGGAGTTCAAAAAGAAATCTTCTCCCAAGCCTGCCGATGAGGATGAACCGGAGGACAACGGCCCCATTCCCGGTGCCGTGGGAGCCACTGCGTGACGCCCGCTCTGCGGCATGCGTTTTGCATTTGTGAAGACGATTCTTTTTTTTCTTTTCGGTTGCGGCGGCAAGACTCCGCGCTAGTCTGCCCTCGACTGCTGTGTTCGACTATTTTGGTAGCTGGCCCGAACCGATATGATTGAATGGGGGTCATTTTCCGGTGCCCCATGTCATGCCCTTCACGGGAAGACAGAAAGGCATTGGACGACCCCACTTATTGAGTTTACGGAACGTGGCTCACAGCGCCAATGACGGCACAGCGGTTTTTTTTATTTCAATGCCGGCGCGGCTGCCACCGATGATGCCACCCCGTCCCACCCAGCTTGCGTGGATGCTCCTGCGTGAGGCGCTACACGACGGGGATCTTGCCATCGATGCCACAGCGGGCAATGGCCACGACACGGCTTTTCTTGCGGAATGCGTGGGTGAAAACGGGAGTGTGCTGGCCTTTGATGTCCAGCCGGAGGCCATCCGTTCCACCCGTGCCCGGCTGGCCGCCGCGGGCTTGGATCATCGCGTCGAGTTATGCCAGCAAAGCCATGTGGAGCTTGCACGCCATGCCAGCCCCGGATCCGTGGCGGCGGTGATCTTCAATCTCGGCTATCTGCCCGGCGGAGATCATCAATTGACCACCACGTCTGCGGATACCCTGACGGCCCTGGATACCGCCGCCGGTTTGTTGAAACCCGCCGGCGTGATCTGTGTGGTCTGCTATCCCGGCCATGCGGCAGGCGCCGGTGAGGCGGCGGATGTGGAGGCATGGATGGCCGCGCGCGCCGCCGATGGCTGGCGGGTGGCGAAATATGCCATGCTCGGCACCAGGCGTCCCGCGCCATTTCTGATAGCCGCTGTGCGTGGCGTTTCCGGCGGGATGTGAGCCGTGCCCGTCACGGCGCAATGGTGCTTTCCAGACGCATGAAGCCCCTGCTGCCGTTCACGGGAAACCATGCGCGGGCCAGCCCGTCGGTCCCGGTTTGCGGCGGCGGTGAAAACGGCGTGAATGGTGTTGCGAGATCCAGCGTCCACGCCGGGGCAAGCGAGTAGCGTGTGGAAACCGGCAGGCGGATCGGGTAGGCGAGTTCAAGCACGGCACCGCCGCCACTGTCCACCAGTGCGGAGCTCACCTTGTGCGCATCGCGCAGCGTCGGATCCAGACCGAGGGTGAATTCCACCGCCGCGGCGATGCCATCACCATCCGAGTCGTCGGCAGCGGAAAGCCCGCTGAGGCTGTAGCCCGCCGCCCAGGCGGCGAAGGCCATGTCGATTTGATCCGCGGATTTTCCATGCAGCCCGGCGAGAATCTCGGTGGCCGTGAGCGGGGCGATGCCGGTGGCGTAGCGGGTGTTGAAGGCATCGATGATTTGATTGGCGATAAGGGTTTGCGCGTTGGTGTTGGGGTGGAAGTTCGCGCTGTATTCGCCGTTGAGCCAGACGTAGTCCAGATTGCCCGTGGGGTCACCGGAGTTGATGAAGGGGATGCCGTGGATGCACAGCGGCGTGGTTTCTAACAGCGGTAGCGTGGGCGTGAACACATCGGCATGGCCGAGACCGCGGTCACGGGCGAGTGAGGCGAGTTGTGCGTTGATCTCCCGCAGCATGGCGGTGACGCGCGCGGTCCTCACCGGATCCGTGGGATAGGAACTTTTGATGTCCGGCGTGATGCCGATGTGGGGCACATTGACCACCACGATTTGAAGGTCCGGCCGGAGTGCCAGCACGCGGTCGAGGATTTCCGTGGCATCCCTGATGAACTCCGCCACGAAGGCATCCGGGGCGCCGCCGTTGTAAATGTCGCCATAAACGGCGCGGACGTCATTTCCTCCGATGAAGAACACCAGGCGCTCGGCCGTGGTCTGGATCTGGGTTTCAAGATCTGACAACAGGAACGCGCTGTCCTGGTCGAGATCCGACCATGAGAGAAGCAGCGCGAGGTCCGGGTCGGCGGTCACCATTTCGGTGAAGGTGGTTTCATCTGCGAGAAAGCTACGCAGTTCCTCGATTTTTTGTCCCGGCAGTGCCCAGTTGTATTGATGCCGGAAGAGCAGGTTGTAGATTCCGATGAGTCGGAATTCATCGCGGGCCCCGAAGTCGAAGCGTTCCTTGCGGAAAGCTGGATCGTTGAGAATCTCCACCCAGTTGCGAACCTCCGGCCCGAAATCATCGCCGAAGGTGCCCACAAAGGGAATCCATACCCGGAACCCGAATTCCGCCTCATAGGCGAAGGTCAGCGAGTCTCCCAAGGTCACGCACTGCTCGGCGGCGCGAAGGGGAACCAACTGCATGGCCGCCCAAGACAAGGAAACCGCCAGAAATGGATGTCTCATCACAAGCACCAATCGCCGATAAAGACATCTCTTGCAACCGGTCGATTCCGCGGAATGCTGAGTCTGATCGGGGAAACGGTGCGTCCCTTTCGGGAGATATGCAAAAACGGCGGACCCTTGGGAGGTCCGCCGTTCGGGAAGGATGGGGCAGGGCTTACTTCTTGAGCACCTTCATCTTGTGGACGCCGTAAACCGCGTCATCGCCGAGTTCCTCCTCGATGCGGAGGAGCTGGTTGTATTTGGCGATTCTGTCGGAGCGGCTCATCGAGCCGGTCTTGATTTGGCCGCAGTTGGTGGCGACGGCGATGTCCGCGATGGTGGAGTCTTCGGTTTCACCGGAGCGGTGGGAGAGCACGGCGGTGTAGCCGTTTTCCTGGGCCATCTCGACGGCGTCGAAGGTTTCGGTGAGTGAGCCGATCTGGTTGACCTTGACGAGAATCGAGTTGGCGACGCCGCTATCGATGCCCTTCTTGAGGAACGAGGTGTTGGTGACGAAGAGGTCGTCGCCGACGAGCTGGGTCTTGGCACCGAGCTTGTCGGTGAGGACTTTCCAGCCGGCCCAGTCGTTTTCGTCGCAGCCGTCCTCGATGGAGATGATCGGATACTTTTTCTGGAGCTTGGCGTAGTAGGCGACGAGTTCGGCGGCGGATTTGACCGACTTGTCGGACTTCTTGAAGACGTAGGCCTTCTTCTTCTTGTCGTAGAACTCGGAGGAGGCGCAATCGAGGGCGATGGCGATGTCCTCGCCGACCTTGTAGCCGGCCTTTTCGATGGCTTGGCAGATGACGGAGAGGGCTTCGTCCGCATCCTTGAGGACCGGGGCGAATCCGCCTTCGTCACCGACGGCGGTGGAGAGGCCGCGGTCGTGAAGCACTTTCTTGAGGGTGTGGAAGACTTCGGCGCCGTAGCGGAGCGACTCACGGAAGGTGGGTGCGCCGATGGGCATGATCATGAATTCCTGGAAGTCGATGGGGGCGTCCGAGTGGGCGCCGCCGTTGATGATGTTCATCATCGGGACGGGGAGCACCTTGGCGTTCGGGCCGCCGAGGTATTTGTAGAGCGGCACGCCGAGTTGCGAGGCGGCGGCCTTGGCGACGGCCATGGAGACGCCGAGGATGGCGTTGGCTCCGAGGACTTTCTTGGTGGAGCTGCCATCGAGCGCGAGCATGGCGGCATCGATGGAGGCTTGTTCGGTGGCGCAGAAGCCGAGAATGGCCGGGGCGATCTTGGAGTTGACGTTTTCGACGGCCTTGAGCGTGCCCTTGCCGAGGAAGCGCTTCTTGTCGCCATCGCGCAGTTCGACGGCTTCGTTTTCGCCGGTGGATGCGCCGGAGGGCACGGAGGCGCGGCCGATCGCGCCACCTTCGAGGTGGACGTCAACTTCGACAGTGGGATTGCCGCGTGAGTCGATCACTTCGCGGCCGCGGATTTCAACAATGGTGGTGTATTCCATGATATGTGGTGGTGTGGAGAGGGTTTTGAGAGGAGAGGGGGAAGACTGAAGACTGGAAGACGCAAGAGGCAAGAGAAGAGGGAAAAAGGACAAGAATTGCGCAAGATCCGGTCAATCCAGAGACAAGCTCCGCATCGGAACTCTTTTCTTGGGTCTTCAAGTCTTGGGTCTTGCGTCTTATCAAGGATTGAAAGGCCGGATGGCCTTGATGGTGAGCGTCTGCATGGTCTCGGTGGATTCGTCGCGGACTTGGACGGTCTCGCCGGGGCTGTGGCCGACAAGGGCTTTGCCGACTTCCGAGAGGTAGGAAACGAGTTTTTTATCCGGTTCGGAATCCCATGCGCCGAGCACGGTCATTTCGACATCCGCACCGGATGCGTCGGTGAGGGTGACGATGGTGCCGATGTTGACCATGCTGGCGTCCGAGCCCTTGAAATCGGTGCCGCGGGCGCGGGCGATGTCTTTTTCCAACTCGTTCTTGCGGTGGCCGAGGTAGCGCTGGAGGTCCTTGGCGGACTTGTATTCGAAGTTCTCGCGAAGGTCGCCGTAGGAACGGGCGATGGAGATGTCCTTGGTGTTTTGCGGGATGCGGACGCGGACGAGTTCATCGAGCTCGGCCTTTTTCTTTTCGAGGCTTTCCCAGGAAACGAGCAGAGCCTCCTCGCGGCGCTGGTTGTTGCCGCTGACGAGTTCGGCCGTTTCCGGGCGGGCCTTGATGATGCGGGCCATGAGGGATTTTTTCTCAAGATCGCCGAAGACCGGGCAGTCCAGCAGGCGGCGGGAGAAATTGCGCGCCTCGTTGACGTCCATGATTTCCACCAGATCGATGAGCAGTTTCTTGTCATCGCCTAACAGACTCTGGAGGCGCGAGGTCTTGCGCGGCCCGTCGGAAAGGTGGTCGTTTTCCAGCAGGTTGAGAATGGAGGCGCCGACATCGGCCGAGAAGACCTCCGCAGAGGCGGCCTTGCGCTCGCGGCAGACCCAGATGAGGGCGTCCGAACCGAGCGCGCGGCGGGCGATGGCCGAGCGCAGGTGGTTGACGAGTGCCGGCAGTTCGCCGCGCTCCAGCAGGATGCGGGCGATTTCGGTGACGCCGCGCGCCCCGACGCGGTCGAAGACGCGGACGATTTTTTCCACCCAGATGCCGCCGAAGGCATCCGGGAAGGCCTCATACACGGCGCGCTGGCGGCCGGAGGGCAGGGTGCCGGCTTCCTCGGCGAGTTTCACCGGATCCGCGGAAAGCAGCAGATCGGAGAGACGGACGGCGGTGGGATCGAGCTCGAGGGTTTTGGAGGAGCCGATGACTTCATCGCGGGCGGCGACGAGTTGCAGCGCCTGGCCCAGTTGGACGCGGGCGGCTTTCTTGGCGCCCTCGTCGATGTCGGTGAGGAGCCGCTTGAGGGCGGCGGTGTCGTTGTCGAAAGCGCCGATGTCCGCGGCGATGGCCTCCAGTGCCTTGATCATGCCCTTGATGTCGCGGGCAGCCTCGAAATCGGCGACGAGCGCCTGGGCCGGGCTTTGGCCACCGGTGCGCAGGACAATGGGCTCGGTGCGCTTTTGCGGGACCACGGCGAGGCGGCTTTCGCGCAGGGATTTTTTGGTGTTGTCCCACCATTTCTTGAAAGTGGCCTCGGGGATGACGGTGCCGCAGAGCTCCTTTTCGAGCGCATCGCCGGTCATGCTGCCGCCGTGGCTTTGGAGCAGGTGGACGACGAGCTGGACGGGGTCGCTTTTGGTGAGGGAGCGGAGTTCCTCGAGTTGCTCGATTTTTCTGGCGCGGAAATCGTCGGCCGGGATCCACTCGGTTTTCTGGATGGCGAACTGGAGCTCCATGGCCTGGCCGGTGGATTTCTCGAAGTCGATGGTGACCTTTTTTCCGGGCAGGTCCCAATCGACCACCTTGCCAGCGCCGAAGGATTTGTGAATGCAGAAATTTCCGGGAGCCAATTGTGAAAGGCGCTCGCCGACCGGTTTTGGAATGCGGCCGGCTTCAACCAGTCTCGCCACGTCAGGATGCATGGCGCGGAAGATGGGAAGCGGCCCGGGAAAACGCAAGGCATTCCCTTGGAAAATCTTCCCGCTGCCCGCGCATTACGGATTCCGCTCCGGCGGCGGCACCACCCGCGGCCGCGGCTGGCGTGCGGGCATTATGCGGCCGTCGAGCGCGTGGTCCAGGCCGCGGCGCAGCGCGTGGACGCGGCGGCGCCAATCCTGCGGAATTTCCTCAAGGCTGCCATCCACCGGGATCCGTCCCTCGTAAATCAACCCGTCTGCGGGATCTTGGATTTTCACGAGCAGGAGCTGCCCGTCACGCCGGACCTCCACGCGGCCCTCGGAGTTTGAATAGCTCGCGAGTTTCTCGGAAACATTGACCACGCGCATCGGCCCGCCGCATTCGCCGGGCAGGATGGCGGCGTCCACCAGGTCGCCGGGAAACACCCGCTTGGAGGCGGGCACTTCGCCCAGCTTCAAGATGACCTCCAGCGGCTGGCCACTGCGGAAGCCGGAGAGCCGGATCTCGTCGCCGGGCTTGTTGAGCCGCAGCAGGGCGGCGAGCTGGCCTTCGTTGACGAGCATCTGGTCGCCGATTTTCCAAATGATATCAAACTCGCGCAGACCGGCGGCGGCGGCCGGGCCGTCCTTGTCGATCATGCGGATCACGAAACCGATGCCCGGTGGCAGCGATGGCATTTGCGCGGTGATCGTTTCATCCGGCTTGGAAACCTCCAGGCCGAGCCATGCGCGCGGCGCCTCGTGCGGACGCGGCAGTTCTTCCCCGGTCGTTGAAACGACCGGGATGAGCAGGCAGGCGATGACTAGGAAATGTTTCATCTCAGAACGCGCTCACCGGCATCAGCAGGAGTTCTTCCCGTGGTTCGGAAACCTGCATCACGATGCCCGTTTCCTCGTCAAAAAGGCTGTTTTCCTCCACGACTCGCACGCGCAGGGCACGCATCGCGCTGCCGTCGGAATCCTCGCGCCAGCCCTCGTCCGCCATCGACTCGATGCGGTCGGACTCGCCCACTAACAGAAAGTCCGGCGGCGCGGCGGTGGCGGAGGCGCTTTGTTTGGCCGGGCGCATCCACACAGGCAGCGCCAGAGCGGCCACCAGCGAGGCGGCGAGCCCGCCGGCGATGAGGATGCGCCACGCGGGCAGGGCGGGGGACTTGCGCGGGCTTGCCGGGCCGGCGAGCTCATCGAGCATCGTCTCGATGCCGCGCTGGCCGCTCTCGCTGAGCGCGGGTGGCATCAGCCGGGCGAGGATGGTTTCCACTGAATCCTTCTCATGCATGGCGGGCCTCCTTCATGCGGCGCAGTTCCTGCGCGAGTTGTTCCATGGCGTAGCGGTAGCGGGAGGCGGCGGTGTTCGGGGAAATCGCCAGCGTTTCCGCGATCTGTTGGAAAGTGAGCCCGCCCCAGAACTTCATGATCACCACGTCGCGCAGCTTCGCGCTGAGGCGCTGGACGGCATCCCGCAGGATGAGCGCCTCCTCGTCCTCCTCCATCAGTGGATCGAGCCAGACGTCCTGGAAGTCGTTGAGGTAAATGACCGACTCCTCGCGCTTGCGGCGGCGCTTCTCGCTGCGGTGGTGGTTGAGCCCGCAGAAGCGGATGGTGGAAAACACCAGCGGCAGGTCCGGCGGTGTGCCGCCCTTGTCGGCCTGATGGTGCCACATCCGCAGAATGGCATCCTGCACGAGATCCTCGGCGTCCTCACGGCACTGGCTCCAGCCGCGTGCGAAAAGCAGCAGCCGCGGGCCGTTTTCGGCCAGCCACTGTTTCCATGAGGTCGCGGGGGATTCCATCATTCAGCAGGGTAATGCCCCGGCGCGGGGCTTTTGTCTGGAAAATCCGGCGGCCGCGGGAGGTGCGGCGGATTCTCAGTCGAGAAACTTGATTTTTCCCGGCACCGGCAGGCGGCCGAGGGCCATCGCCTCGTGCTGCTCATCGGTGCAGGAGGAATTGATCGGCGCGTCCGGCGCGGAATCGCTGGGCTGGAGGTAGCCGTTTTCGATCAGCCATTTCTCCACTTCCTCGCCGCTGATGTCCGGCAGCATGTGGCCGTCGATCTCGACGCAGGGCGAGAGCGGTTGGCCGCTGCGCTGCTCCATTTCCCAGCGAAAGGCGGGGTTCTTGATGATGTCCTTCTCCTCATATTCGAGGCCGTATTTGCGCATGATGGCGCGGACGCCTTCGCTCCAGCCACAGAAGGTTTTCAGGTAAGCGGTGATTTTCGGGGATGTTTGGCTCATGGGGTATCGGTTGTTTCGGGGGGAGCCATAAACGCGGACAGTCCGCTCCGCAAGTCTTCACGGTTCCCGGGCCGCGCGGCTCAATCGAGATTGTTCAAAGGCGCTTTGATGGCCGGGCGCAGTGGCAGGATGATCCCGTTGTCGAGGCGGTAAATCCAGCTGTGGACGAAAATCTCCTGCCCGCGCTCCCACGCGTCCTCGACGATGGTGGTGCGCGCCACGTGGCTGGCTTGGGCGAGCACGTTGAGCTCGCAAAGGCGGTCGCTGGCGGCTTCGGGCGGCAAGGCATCGAGCTCCTCGCGGTGCACACGGCGCAGTGCGCGGATGCCGGAAAGCCAGTTGTCGATCATGCCGTGGCGGAAGTTTTCCAGCGCCGCGCGCACGCCGCCGCAGCCGTAGTGGCCGCAGACGATGATGTGGCGCACTTTGAGCACGTCCACCGCGTATTGCAGCACGGCCAGCAGGTTGAAATCCGTCTCGGCCACCACGTTGGCGACATTGCGGTGCACGAACACCTCGCCCGGTGCCAGGCCGGTGATCTGGTTGGCCGGCACCCGGCTGTCCGAGCAGCCGATCCACAGGTATTGCGGCATTTGCTGGTTTTCCAGCTTGGCGAAAAAATCCGGGTCATCCGCATGGACGGATGCCGCCCAATTGCGGTTTCGTTGCAGCAGGTTTTCGAGAGTTTTCATGGCGGCGAGTGGCAGCATCCAAGCCGGGAAATCCGCCCCCGTCCATCGCGGACTGGTGGTTTCGCGCAACAAGCTGCTCAGCCGTAACCATGCAGTGGGGAATCGTGGCGCGGGCGTCTCGCCCGCCGCCTTCCTTTCAAAATTCCTTTATCATTCCATCACATCCGGAAAACCAATGGGTGAAGCTGATGCGTTCCATGGCCTCGATGGAAAATGGCTGCGGGCGAGACGCCCGCGCCACTGTTCGCGTCCTTCCACTGCATGGTCACGGCTCAGGCCCCGGCCACCGCGATGATGCCTTCTTCGGTCTCCTGCTTGAGGCGGAGCTGGCCGCAGGCGGCATCGATGTCGTGGCCTTTTTCGAGGCGGAGGGTGGCGGAGACGCCGGCGTTTTTAAGGACATCGCGGAAGGCGCGGCAGCGGGTGTCGGACGGACGTTTCCACTCGAGGCCCTCCACGGTGTTGTAGGGAATGAGGTTCACCTTGGCGTGGAGGCGGCGGGCGTGGCGGGAGAGGATGGCGGCTTGTTCGAGGGAATCATTGACGCCATCTATCAGAATGTATTCGAGCGTGAGCTTCTGATTTTTGCGCGTGTTCCAGTAGTCGAGCGCGTCGAAGAGTTCGGCGACGGGCCACTTGCGGTTGATCGGCATGATCTGCTGGCGCACTTCGTCGGTGGCGCCGTGGAGTGAGATGGCGAGGCGGATCTGCTGCGGGTGTTCGGCCAGCTGGCGGATCTGCGGCACGAGGCCGGAGGTGGAGATGGTGAGGTGGCGTGCGCCGAGGTGCAGGGTTTTTTCGCCGGTGATGAGGGCGATGGCTTCTAACAGATTGTCGAGGTTGGCGAGCGGCTCGCCCATGCCCATGAAAACGAGGTTGTCCACGCGTTCGCCGGAGAGTTGTTCGGCGGCGAGGACCTGGCCGGCGATTTCCGCGGGATCGAGGTGGCGGGTGAAACCGGCCAGGCCGGAGGCGCAGAACTTGCAGCCATAGGCGCAGCCGACTTGGGACGAGACGCAGAGCGTGCGGCGGTCGGACTTCTCGCCATAGAGCGCCGGGTTTGCCGGGATGAGCACGCTTTCCACATAGCGGCCGTCGTGCAGGCGGAAGAGGAATTTTCTCGTGGTGTCCGTCGAGCCTTGGGTGGTGGTGTGTTCCAGCGCGCTGAGACGGAAACTGGCGGCGAGTTTTTCCCGCAGGGCGGCGGGAAGGTTGGTCATCGCATCATAGGACGCGGCTTTCTTTTTCCAGACCCATTCCAGGATCTGCGCGGCGCGGAACGATGGCTCGCCCGCGTCCTTGAGCCAAGTGGCAAGGGCGTCCGGCGTGAGTCCTGTGAGAGCGGGCAGGGGCATGGGTGGCGCGGGAAATGGATGACTAGCGTCAAATAGGGAAATGAAAACCCCGGATTGAGCGGATTTTGCATGGATCTTTCGGATTTGTGACAACAGCCTTGCGGCATGAGCTCCCACAATCCGCCACCGCTTCCCGCCGCATACCGTCCCGTGCCACCGCGCCGCAGCGTGTGGCCGTGGGTGATCGGGGCGGTGGTTCTCGGAGGGATCGGGCTTTTCGTGCTGATGATCGTGGGCGTTGTCAGTGCCTTGGTGGTAGGCATCAAGGAAGGGCCTTCGCTCGCCATGAGGTCCGGGCATTTCAACAAAACCGTCATTCGCAGCGGGGGACCGCAGCGGATCGCCCACATCGACTTGGAAGGCATCATCACCGCATCCCCTTCGCGCGGCGGCTCCTCGATGGTGGATGATTTCCGCGAGCTGGTGGAAGCCGCCGTCCATGACCACTCGGTCAGGGCCATCGTCATCCGCATCAATTCACCCGGTGGCGAGGTGACCGCATCGGACCGCCTGCACCGCATCATCCAACAGGCGGACAAGAGCAAGCCGGTGGTCGCCTATCTCGATACCATCGCGGCATCCGGTGGCTATTATGCCGCCTGCGCCGGACGCCGGATCATCGCGCACCCCACCACATTCACCGGTTCCATCGGCGTCATCATGCAGTCCGTGAAATACGGGCAGCTTTTCGACAAGGTGGGCGTTTCCATGGAGGTTTACAAAAGCGGCGCGCTCAAGGACCTGCTCTCCGGCACGCGTGAAACCAGACCGGAGGAAATCGCGCTGGTCAACGAGCTCGTGCAGGAAACCTACACCCGCTTCCTCGGGGTGGTCTCCGCCAGCCGTGGGAAATCCATCGAGCAACTCCGTGCGTCGCCGCTCACCGATGGCCGCATTTTCTCCGGTTCCCAGGCATTGGATGCGGGTATGGTGGATCAGAACGGCTTCATCGAGGATGCCTACGATCAAGCCATGGATCTCGCCGGAGTGTCGGGGGCCACGGTGATCCGCTACACTCCGAGGATCGGCATTTTTGATGCGCTTGCCCAGTTCAGCCGCGCTTCCGATGCGGGCTCGCGGGTGGAGATCGACGTGTCCGAGCGCTTGCTGCCGCGCCTGCAATCCGGGGTTCCGCTCTATCTGCATGCCGACGGCTATGGCGGCCGGTGATTTTAGGATTCCGCACCGTTGAAGTGGGGGGATAAGCTGGGCCATGAACGAAACGGAAATTTTGCCGGAGAACATTGTTCTCGTCGGCTTCATGGGCTGTGGGAAATCCACGGTGGGCAGGGAGTTGCAGCAGCGGCTCGGCTATCCGCTGGTGGACATGGACCAGGAAATCGAGCAGCGCGCGGGCAAGCCGATCACGGCGATTTTCGCGGAGCAGGGTGAGGCGGGCTTCCGCGAGATGGAAACGGCGGTGCTGCGGGAACTGGCCGGGCCCGGTGCCCCGCGGCGGATCATTTCCACCGGCGGCGGCGTGGTCGGCAGTGCGGGAAACCGCGCCCTGCTCAGGAGCATGGGATACGTGGTCTGGCTGGATGCCCCCGCCGAGGTGATTCTGGAGCGCACCTCCAAGAACCGCAGCCGGCCCTTGCTCCACACCGAGGATCCGGCGCAGCGCATCCGCAGCCTGATGGCGGAGCGCCTGCCGCTCTATCAGGAAACCGCTCACCTCAAGCTCGACACCGCCGGGCTCGACAGCGGCGAACTGGCCACCGGCATCCTGGAGTGCGCGCGCTACTTTTTCAGCCACCGTGCGGGATGAACCGGATGGAAACCCAAATCAAGGCATGGGCGGCGGAGCTGGGATTCGATGACTGCCGCATCGCCCGCGCCGGGGAGGCGGCCCATGCGCGGGAGTTCCGCGAGTGGCTGGCGGATGGCAAGCACGGCGGCATGGCCTGGCTGGAGCGCGCGCCCGAGCGGCGCTGCGATCCGCGCGAGGTGTTGCCGGGGTGCGCGTCGCTCGTTTGCCTCGCGCTGAATTATTATCCCGGTCCTTCGCCGTTTCCCGGGAGTCATCCCGGCGGCTATCGAATCGCCCGATATGCGTGGAACGATGATTATCATGACCTGCTGGAAAACCGCCTGAAGGAATTCGACCTCCGGCTTCAGTCGCTGGGCGGCGTGCAGAAACCCTACGTGGATACCGGCCCGGTGCTGGAGCGCGACTTCGCCACCGATGCCGGGCTCGGCTGGAACGGCAAGTCCACCATGCAGATCCACCGCCGGCTGGGGACATGGTTTTTCCTCGCGGAAATTCTAACAACCCTGGAGCTGGTGCCGGACGAGCCCTTCGGCGACCACTGCGGCAAGTGCACCCGCTGCATCACCGCGTGCCCCACCGCCGCCATCACCGCGCCGCACCGGCTGGATGCGCGGCGCTGCATTTCCTACCTCACCATCGAGCACAAGGGGCCGATCCCGGAGGAGTTCCGCGAGGCCATGGGCGACCGCATCTACGGTTGCGACGATTGCCTCGACGCCTGCCCGTGGAACCGCTTCGCCGCGCAGTCCCGTGAAATGGCCTTTCAGGCGCGTGGCAGCGTGTTTGCAAAGCGCCTGCGGGATTTCCTCGCGCTCGATGACGAGGGCTTCCGCGCCCTGTTCGCGCGCTCTCCCATCAAGCGC
The DNA here is from genome assembly GCA_003820635.1 of Verrucomicrobiaceae bacterium. Next base: position 57,550 of record RPOS01000016.1, read on the forward strand.
ATCAAGCGGGCGCGCTTCCTGCGCAACGTCTGCGTGGCCTTGGGAAACACCGGCACCGCGGACGATCTAACAGCCCTCCAGCGCGCCGCGGCGGACCCGGATCCGTTGGTTTCCGAGCACGCCGCGTGGGCGATTGCGCGCATCCGCAGCAGATTTGAAAAAATCGGCGGCGGGCCGGCGTAGGAGGCGCCGTGAAAACCAACCAGGGCCGCATCAGCCATTGATGAAATTCCTCTGCATGCTGCCACTCATGCTCCTTTCATCCACCGCATCCGCCCTGGAGGCGTGGGTCCGGCAAGGCCCGGCCAGGCCACCGCGCCGGCCACGTTTTTGGTCAATATGGATGCCGGTCCCGCGTTGCTGGAGCGGCATCTCCGGCAGATCGAACTGGCGGGCATCCCAATCCTCCCGCAAGAGGACGCCATCGTAGGCCCGGAGTGGTAATCCGCGTAATCGGCCGGATCTGCGTCCCCATCGACTTCTCCATTTGACGGTAAAACTCGGCGGAAGTCGTCGATGGCTGCTTCGAACGATCGGTCTTTATCCGTTCGAGGTAGCGTTCCGTCCTGTGGAGCTGTGATTCGTTTTGGGTCATGTGCAACGCTGGAACTATCCCCGCGCTTTGGCGATGTCCCCGCCACGGAGGTGGGGGAATTGTGAGACTGCGGGGATTGGTGCCATTTCCACGCCGTCCGAAGCAGGCGGGCGAGCCTGAAAGGCTCGAGCTCGCCTGACTGCTTCGGCGGATGATTGGAAGATGCCTAACATGGTATCCGTGATGCCGAGTTTCCGGGTTGCGCGCGGGGCGCAGCGCCGCCAGCCTTGCGGTGCCGGCCGGGCTTGCCGGCGGCAGGCGGAAATTTTTTCCAGTGAATCATGAATAATCCCGGTGATGATGCGTCGAACTTTCCGCGTGGACCAGCCGGTCCCGGCGTGACGGATGCTGCTGGGGATCCGGACGACGATTTCCGGTTGGTTGCGCGGGCCCAACAGGGGGACCTGAGCGCTTATGACGAGCTGGTCACCCGCCACCGGGGAAGAATTTTCGCCATGATCCGCAACATGATCCATCAGGAAGCCGACGCCTGGGACCTCTCGCAGGAGGTCTTCATCAAGGCATGGCAGGCGCTGCCGCGCTTCGAGGCCAAGGCGCGCTTTTCCACCTGGCTCTACCGGATCGCCCACAACGCGGTGTATGATTGGACGCGCAAGCGCAAGATCGAGAGCGTGGGCGAGCTCAACGATGAAATCTTCGAGCGTGAGCGGATCGATGCGGCGTCCTTCACCACGCCCTTCGGCGGGGATGCGCCGGACGACTCGATGGTGCAGGGCGAGCTGCGCGCGAAGATCGCCGCGGCCCTGGGGAAAATTTCACCGGAACACCGGGAAGTCGTGTTGCTCAAGGACGTGCAGGGGCTTTCCTACAAGGAGATCGCCGAGGTGATGTCCTGCGAGCTCGGCACGGTGATGAGCCGCCTTTATTACGCCCGCCAGAAACTCCAAACCCTCCTGAAAGATGAATATCAATCCCGATGAAGCCCGGCTGGCCCTGTGGCTGGAGGACGAACTGCATGGCGAGGAGCTCGCCACCTTCGAGGCGGCGCTGGCCGGCCGTGCGGAACTCTTCGCCGCCCGCGAGGAGGTGCGGCGCTGGCGCGGCATGATGGCCGCCGCCCTGCCGCCGTCCGTGGAGCCGCCGTATCCGGATTTTTTCAACAGCCGCATCGCCAAGGCCATCCGCGAGCTGGATGCCGCGCCGCTGCCCGAGCCCAATGCGGCGGGCGGGTTTTCCTGGCGGGCATGGTTCATGCCGGTGGCCGCCTGCGCGGGCATGGCCATCACCTTCTGGCTGGGCGGCCTGAAATCCGGCCGGGTACCGGAGATCGATGTGACCGGCGCGCCGCGGGCGATTCCGGTGGAGCCGATTCTTTACACGCCGGAAAACGGTGTGAGCGCCGAGTGGATCGCCAGTTCCAAGGCCGCGGCCAGCGTGATCGTGCTGAGCGGCGTGGAGGCCATCCCGGATGCGACGGATTTCTCGGAAACCGTTTACCTCAAGCAACAGCGCGCGATTGATTCCACCGCCGGCCTGAATCCCGAACCGTTTTCCAACGAATGATCAACCGCCGCACATGGCTGATGGCTTGTCTGGCATCCGTGATCCCGGGCGTGGCCCGCGCGGTGGAGGATCCCGGCAAGGCGCAGCTTTGCATGGTGGGCGTGACGGTGTATTACGCCACCGATGGCGACCCGAAAGCGGCCGGGCCCAAGGCGCTGCCGGTGGACAAGGAAACCGCCGCCCGCCTGCGCCGCGAGGAACGGCTGCGCTTCAAGCACTACCGGCTGTTGGGCAGGGACACCCAGCCGCTGCTGCGCAGCTATGAAAGCTGGGCCGAGCCGCTCAAGCCATCCGATGAGCTCATGGTGCGCTTCGAGGCGCAGGGCCGGCCTACCGAAGACGGCGTGCTGCTCGATCTGGAGCTGTGGCTGGCGCGCAAGAAAATCGTCAAGGCGGACGCGCGGCTGGAAGGCACGCGCCCGTTGTTCGTGCTCGGGCCCGAGTGGCGCGGCGGGCATCTCATCATCGCGGTGGAGCTTGTGCCCGGCGAAAAACCCGCTAAATGAACGCGCCATGATGAAGAGCTTGCTTGGCATGGCGATGGCCATGGTCTGCGCGGTGCATGCCGCGGGCCTGGATTTCCCCGAAACACTCAAGGAGATCCACGCACCGGCGGATGCCAAACAGGTCAGCGCGGATTTCGTGTTCACCAATCATTCGGACAAAGCGGTGCGGGTGGTGAAGTTCGACTCCGCCTGCTCGTGCATGGCGGTGAAAATCAAGGACGGCAAGCTCCTCTACGCGCCCGGCGAATCCGGCCTGTTGCGCGCGGATTTCGACATGGGCAACTTTTCCGGCACCGTGGACAAGGTGGTGGCGCTGTGGCTGGATGATGATCCGGAGGACAAGCCCTCCGTCACGCTCACCGTGCGCGTCCACATCCCGGTGCTCGTCTCGCTGGAGCCCAAGACCCTGAGCTGGGATCTCAACGGTTCCGCCGAGCCCCGGACGGTTTCCATCACCATGAACGACGCGGCTCCGATCCGTGTGAAGGCCGTCACTTCCTCCTCGCCGGCATTCAAGCTGGAGTTGAAAACCATCGAGGAAGGAAAGCGCTACGATCTGGTCGTCACGCCCACCGAGATCGGATCGCCGGGCCTCGGCATCCTGCGCATCGAAACGGACAGTGCGCTTGAACGGCACCGCCTGCAGCAGGCCTTTGCCGTCGTCCGCAAGCCGCTCACAGCCGCCAAGCCATGAATGCGGCCGGACAATTGGCGCTCATCTCCGCCATCGCCCTGGCCGCGGCAGGCGGCACCTGGCTGGTCAAGGGGCCTCCGGTCCGCGTGATGTCCTGCGATCCCGCCACGCTGAAACCCGACGAAGTCTGCCTCCAACAGATTCCCGCTGACGCGGAGGTGCTGTGGGTGGATGCCCGTTCGCGGGCCGAGTGGATGAACAACGGCCTGCCGGGCTCCGTGCTGTGGAATCTCGATCCCGCCGAGGACATGCAGGCATTCGAGGCCGAAGTGGCTGTTAGAGTGGCCGCGGTGGCGCGGGTGGTCGTCTACTGCGGCGATGAAAACTGCGGCGTGAGTCGGCAAATCGCGGAGCGCATCCGGGCGCTCGGGCTGGGCGCGGAGGTTTCCGTGTTGCACGGCGGTTGGCGCGCCTTGAGCGAGGCCGGCCGCGTCAGGAATTCCAGTCCAGGTCCTTGATGGCGATCGCCTCCAGGAAGGGATGCTCCGGGTTGTCTTCGGTGTTCCAGCGCAGCATCACGGTGCAGGCCTTGGCGCTGCCATAGCTGAGGCTGTAATTTCCATCCTCCAGCATCTCGCTGATCTTGGACTGCCTGCCGAAATAGGCGCGGGCGATCTCCTTGGTGTTGTCAGCCGAGAGCAGCTTGAGGGTGAGTTTTTTCTCGCGCTCGGGAATGTTCGGGTCCGTGCAGGACGCCACTGCGTAAACGACCACCTGGAACACGCCGCCCTTGTCGCTGGGGGTGGCGGCATAGGCCGCGAGGCGGCCGCCGTAGGTGTCCAGGAACGGATCCGCCACCACGCGCGGCGGGCTGCTGCCGCGCGTGCGGACCAGCAGCGTGTAGGTCTGCTCCGGCCGGTCCGCGGCGTCGAATTCGACGGTGTAGTAAAAATCGACCACCCGCTCGATGGGGTTGGTCTCGCGTTGTTCCGGCACCATTTTGCGCACCGGCGGCAGGGCGGAGGCGAGGCAGCTGGCGGCGAGATCTTCCGGGCTGGTCTTGGTCTCGATGATGGGCAGCCGTTCGGCCAGCGTCTTGGCTGTTAGAAATTTCTCCAGCGTGGCCTCCGCTTCCTTCCATGGCGAGACGGGCTCGAGCCCGTCCGGCAGTGGTGGGGCCTGCTCTTCCTCCGCGGCGGGCGCGGGGGGGCTTTTCAGGCCGGCAGCCGGTGGCGCATGCTGCGGGGCCTCGACAGGCGGTTGTTTTTTCAAAATGGTTAGAATCCCGTAAATCAGCGCGCCCGAGGCTAACAGAAACAGGCCCAGCATCAGCAAGCGCGCCAGGTTGCGAAACCAGCGCGGCGTGCCGGTGCTCACCCTGCGGCGGCCACCGCCAGGCACCGGCTCCGGCATGGGGCGGGCAGGCACTTCCGCCTGCACCTCACGGGTCGGCAACTGGCGCGGCGCTGGCTTGACCGGTGCCGGCGGAGCAGCTGGCGCGGGTTCAACCGGCGGTGCATGCGGAGCAGGTTCAACCGGCGGTGGTGGAGGTGCGGGCTGAAGCGGAGGCGGCGATCCGAAGCTTGGCGGAGGGGCCTGAATCTGGCTGCCGCATGAAGGGCAGGGGCCGACGACGCCCGCCAGCTCGCGGGGCACGGTCAGTTTCACGCCGCATGCCTGGCAGAAGAAGGTGATCGGTTCGCTCGCCATGGGTTGGGCAAACGCTATGGACATCCGGCCAGCCCGTCAATCAGGCAGAAGCATCCGCCGCCGCGATCTAACGGTCCAGCAGCGCGAACTTCAGCTCGGCCTCGGAGACCACCTCGCCATTGACGAGGCAGCGGCAGCGCGTCTGGCCGATGGAGCCGCGCATCTTGATGATCTCCGTTTCGATGAAGAGGGTGTCGCCAGGCAGCACGGGCTTGCGCCACTTGACGTTGTCCGCACTCATGAAATAGCCGATTTTCCCGGTGTTTTCCGGCTTGCGCAGCATCAGCACGGAGGAAACCTGGGCCATCGCCTCAAGCTGCAGCACGCCCGGCATGATCGGGTGGCCGGGGAAGTGACCGGGGAAGAACGGCTCGTTGATGGTGACGTTCTTGACGCCCGTGCACTTGCTCTCGCCGACCATGTCCACAATCCGGTCCACCATCAGGAACGGGTAGCGGTGCGGCAGGATGCGCAGCACCTCGTTGATGTCGAGCACGCTCTCGCCCACCGGCAGGATGATCTCCGCGGGGACCATCGAGCGCATCCGCAGGTATTCCGCCTTGAGCTTGGCGGCCATCTTGGTGTTCGGGCCGTGGCCGGGCTTCACCGCGATGACGTGGCCGAGGATGCGCACGCCGGAGAGCATCAGGTCGCCGATGATGTCGAGCGCCTTGTGGCGTGCGAACTCGTTGGTGAAGCGCATCGGCTCCTTGGACATGATTTCATTGCCGCGGATGACCACCGCGCTTTCGAGAGAACCGCCCTTGATGAGGCCCTTTTCCAGCAGCGGTTTCACATCCTCGTAATAAACGAAGGTGCGCGCGGCGCAGATTTCCTTCTCGTAGGTCTCCGGCGTGATCTCGCTGGAGAAATACTGGGTGAAACGCCCTTCCGGGCCGACATTGGTGACGGAGACCTTGAAGGTCTTGCACGGGACGATGGTGATGATGGTGCCGTCCGGGGTTTCCTGATGGATCGGCTCGCGGATCTCCCACACCCGGCGCGGCGCGGACTGGGCCACAATGCCCACTTTTTTAATCATTTCCACAAAAGGCCGGGCGGAGCCGTCGCCGATCGGCGGCTCGTTGGCATCCATCTCGATGAGCGCATTGTCCACGCCCATGCCGGTGAGGGCGGAAATGACGTGCTCGACGGTGTGCACCTTCACCGAGCCCTCCGCCAGCGTGGTGGCACGCTCGACGGTCTGCACCTTGTCCACATCCACATTGATGAACGGCTGGTCCGGCAGGTCGATGCGGCGGAACTTGAATCCGTGCCCCTCCGCCGCGGGTTTGAGGGTGAGGGTGACCTTTTCCCCGGTGTGCAGGGAGGTGCCTTCGAGAGTGGCGGGACTGGCAAGTGTGTGCTGAACGGCGGCGGACATGGGCCACAGACTTGTTACCCGGCGGCCGGGGATCAAGCCGGAATGCTCCCGCGGCATCTCGCTGGGTTGGGCTGCACTGGCGGTTTTTGCAAAATTCGGGTTTCCGCAGCGGGCCGTGGGAATTATCAGCCGTCCATGCGTCTGCAGTTGCCTGAGCGTGAGATCGTGTTTCCCCGGCGTCCGCTGGTGATGGGCATCGTCAACGTGAACGACGATTCGTTTTCCGGCGATGGCACGCTGGATTTCGCCACGGCGGTGGAAATGGCGCGCTCGCAAGTGCAAGCCGGGGCGGACGTGATCGACGTGGGCGCCGAAAGCGCGCGGACGAACCGGCAGGCCGTGCCGGTGGCGGAGGAAATCCGGCGGTTCCGTGGGTTCGTGGAGCGCTGGGACGAGGTGTGGCAGGCGGTGGAACCGCGGGACGCGGCCCAGGTCTGGCCGCCCGTGCTCTCGGCAAACACCTGGCGGCCGGAGGTGGTGGCGGGTGTTCTGGAAAGCGGCCGGGTGGAACTGCTCAATGACATGGGCGCCCTGCCGGATGACCGCAATGCCAGGCTCTGCGCCGATCATGGCACCGCGCTGCTCGTGATGCACAGCGTGGGGGAGCCCAAGATCCCGCACGTCCACCAGCAGTGGGCCGATGTGATGGGTGAAATGGAGCGCTTTTTCACCGGAAAAATGGCGCTGGCCGCCGCGGCGGGATTGCCCGTGGACGCGCTGGTGCTGGATCCCGGCATCGATTTCGCGAAGCAGCGCGATGACAACCTCACCGTCTATCGCGAGCTTGGCCGCCTGCGGAGTTTCGCCAGGCCGGTGCTGGTCCCGGTCTCGCGCAAAACCGTCATCGGCGAGGTGCTCGGCCTGCCGGACCCGCGCGACCGCGATGCCGGCACCATTGCCTGCATCGCCACGGCGATGGCCCGCGGCGCGGAAATCTTCCGGGTGCACCAAGTGGACGCCGCCTGGCAGGCGGTGAAGGCACTCCACGGGTTGGCTTGATTGGCGCCTCGGCTTTTGACATCGGCCGGCTTGTCGCTACCTTCCGCGCCGTTCCAACCACATCACTTGCACATGAACGAATCGACCCCTGAAAAACATGTCTTCCAAGCCGAGATCCAGCAACTGCTCGATCTGGTGGTCCACTCCCTCTACACCGACAAGGAGATCTTCCTGCGCGAGCTGGTTTCCAATGCCTCGGATGCCATGGAAAAACTCCGCCACGTGGAGGCCACCGAGAAAAACATCCACCAGCCGACGCTGCCGCTGGAAATCCACATCACCACCGACGAGGAGGCCAAGACCCTCACCATCGCCGATCACGGCATCGGCATGTCGCATGACGAGCTGGTGAAAAACCTCGGCACCATCGCCCACTCCGGCACCAAGGCCTTCCTCAAGGCCGTCAAGGAAAGCGGCGGCTCGCCCGGCAGCATGATCGGCCAGTTCGGCGTCGGCTTCTATTCCGCCTTCATGGTGGCGGACAAGGTGAGCGTCTATTCCCGCTCGTGGCATGCCGACTCGCCGGAACTCGTCTGGACCAGCGACGGCAAGAGCGGCTACGAAATCACCGACGCCAGCGGTCTCGAACGAGGTTCGAAACTCGTCCTCCACCTCAAGGAGGACTGCGCCGAATACGCCACCGAAAGCCGCGTCAAGCATCTCATCGAGACCTACAGCAACTTCGTCGGCTTTCCGATCCTGCTCAATGGCAAGCGGATCAACGAAGTGGAGGCGCTGTGGCTCAAGAACAAGTCCGAGATCAGCGACGAGCAATACAAGGCGTTCTATCAATTCGCCTGCAAGGCCTGGGACGATCCCGCCTACCGGCTGCACTTCAGCGCGGACGCGCCGCTGGCCATCAACGCGCTGGTGTTCGCCCCGTCGGAAAACCCGGAGCGCATGGGCTTCGGCAAGGCCGAGTCCGCCGTGGCGTTGTATTGCAAGAAGGTGCTCATCGATCCCTCGCCGCAAGGACTGCTGCCGGACTGGATGCGCTTCATGAAGGGCGTGGTGGACAGCGCGGACATCCCGCTCAACATCTCCCGCGAGACGATGCAGGACAGCGCGCTCATCCGCAAGCTGGGCAGCGTCATCAGCAAGCGTGTGATCAAGATGTTCGAGAAGGAGGCCGAGTCCGATCCGGAGAAATACCGCGGATTCTATCGGAAGTTCGACCGCTTCTTCAAGGAAGGCGTCGTCACCGATTTTCCCAACCGCGAGGCGCTCGCGAAATTGCTGCGCTTCGAGTCCTCGCTCACCGATCCCGGCGCGGTCTGTGGTTTCACTGACTATGTTTCCCGCATGAAGGACGGCCAGGACACGATCTATTATCTCGTCGGAGCCGGCCGCGAGCACATCGAGAGCAGCCCCTACATCGAAGCCTTCAAGGCACGCGGGCTGGAAGTCATCTATTTCACCGACGCAGTGGATGAATACGTGGTGGAATCGCTCGGCACCTTCGATGGCAAGAAGCTCGTTTCCATCCGCCACGGCGGCGTCGAGCTCGAGGATCACGCGGCTGAGGGTGAATCGCTCGGCCCGGAACAAACCACCGCGCTCTGCGAGTTCCTCAAGTCCGAGCTCGGCGACCGCGTCACCAATGTTTCCAGTGGCAAGCGCCTGGTGGACCATCCGGTCATCGCGCTGGTTCCGGCCGATGGCATGAGCCCGCAGATGCGCCAGATGATGAAGGCAATGGACGAGAACTTCAAAGACGAGGTGAAGGTGGAGCTGGAAATCAACCCGCGCCATCCGCTTGTTAGAAAACTCGCCGCAGCCAGCGAGGCCAATCCCGAGCTCGCGAAACTCGTTTCCCGCCAGCTTCTCGACAACGCCCTGATCTCCGCCGGCCTGCTCGAAGACGCCCGCGACACCATCAACCGCATGAACACGCTGATGGAAAAAGCGATGGGCTGACACCCGCCCGCCAACCCGCAAAAACCCATGTCCCCAACGTCTCCTGGCCGCCCGGCCACACGCCGCGGCTTCAGGCGTTGCTCCTCTGCCGCTCCTTGCGGCGGCTAGCTCGCGGCGCGTGCCGGGGAAATCACGGATGCAGCCCGGAAGCCGGCGTTGGAGCTTGAATGGATTCGCCTGCGGCTGATGGTGCGGCTCGCCACATCCGGCACCGGGCTCACCCCATACGAGGAGTGGGCGCTGGGTGATGAGGATTTCTCGCCGGGCGATCCGGATTCGGATGCCGACTCCGACGGCGTGGCAAACCTGATGGAATTTGTCCTCGATGGCAACCCGGTGCGAGGCGACAGCCATGCGGTTCTGCCGCACATGGAATTGGGGGTCGGGGTGATGGTCCTGCGTTTCAGCCGCTCGCATGCCTCGCTTGGCCAGCCGGTTTCGTTGAAAATCCAAATCAGCGGCAATCTGGACTCGTGGGACCCGGCCATGGATGTGCCGATCGGCGCCAAGAGGAAGTTCGTCCGCCTCGCGGCTTCATTGCCCTGAGCCGCCCGTGAACATCCGCGAAAGTCAAAATTTCCCTTGCCTTTGAACCGATCCCCCACCAATTATCCCGCCCCGCGCCGCAAGGCGCATGGTTCCAACCGCGGGATGGAGCAGCCAGGTAGCTCGTCAGGCTCATAACCTGAAGGTCGTAGGTTCAAATCCTACTCCCGCAACCACTCTCAAAGCCTTAAGCCGCAATGGTTTAAGGCTTTTTGATTTCTCGGGGTTATGTTCTCCGTAGACACAAACCGCAGACACTTCGCTGCATTCTTGTGAACAGTTGGTCCGTTGATTGGTAAGGCGCCCACCCGCCTCGAAGCCAGCGGCGATGCGCTCGGCCTCACGCTTGGATGAAGATCCGGTGTTCTTGCTGACGCGTTTGCCATCACCGGCTAATAGATGACCGGGCTCTCCGCCATGAAAACAACAGTGCGCCCAGTGCAAGGAGCGTCGCCGCCGTTGGCTCCGGGATGGGATTCAGCGCCATGGCGGTGGTGTCGCGGTGCGGGCCGGTGCTCACAAACGTGGTCGCGCCGTTCGACAGATTGACTGTGTAAAAATCGCGATGATAAAAGCTCATCGCATAGAGGTTGCCGGTGGTGCCGTCGAAATCAATGTCAGCGATGTAGCTGAAAGCGTCGGAAATCGGCATCGCGCCGATCGCAACCGCAGAGGTGGTGGAGAATGGAACCTTGAGCAACTGGTCGGTGTTCAATCCCGTGTTCGCGCTGAGGTAGATGTCGCCGCTGGACGCGTCATGAGCGACGCCGGTTACGGTCGCTGCACCCAACCCGGTGATGGTGGCGGAATAGGTCACCGCGTTAAGTCCGAGATTAAAGAAAAACAGGGAATTGTTGAAGTTGCTGAAGCCCCAAAGTCCGTTGTTGGCCCAATCGAGGTCCGCGATCTGGGTGAATCCGGACGGGCCGACGGGTATGGGCGCGCCAGTGATGTTCCAGAGGACTCCGCTGGAATCAGCGCTGTAGAGCGTGAGCGACGAGCTTATCGCCAGGCTGTCCGACTGAAACGGCGCATTCCCGTAAAAGAGCTCGTTGTTGTTGGCCGCATTCACCCGGTAGATCGAGGTGTTGTAATTCAATTCATACGCGATCGTCGCCGAGAAGCCGGATGACGCCAGAGCCAGAAAGCCAAAGATGGCAAGGACCGGGCGCATCAAATCACCCGAACCAGACTTTGCATCACTGCCTGAAGATGGAGTTTTCATAGGGACGCTAACCTGAATCTCTTGAATACATCAGGTCAAGGAGATACCCCGCCTCCCACGGCGTGCAGATTAAACAGAGAGCAAGCGGCATATCGGCCAGGGTGCGCGACCATAGGGCGGTTGAGTTGCGATGCATGACTTTCATGGGGTGTGGAGAACGGGTAGGAGGGCGAAGTCCGGACGCTGGATGGTGCGGAAATGCAGGCGGCTCTGGCGGCAGCGGGCTGGGGCATGGCTGCTTGATTTACAGTTCCATCAAGAGAAATTTGTGGTGTTTGACTCAATCGGTGGCTATGGTTTCGGGCGTGCGACTACTACTCCTTATAGCAATGTTCTGTGCCGGCTGCTCCCGGAATTCCGATGCGCCTGGCAACGATGAATCAAAGCCGGATGCGGCCATCCCCAGGCTGGAAAAAGCCATGCCAAAGGATTCCGCCACTTCCATCGAGGCGCTGCGTGCGGCAGCAGAGAGCGGTGGGGCTGAAGCGCAGCGGGAACTCGCCGTGCGGCTGCTCTTTGGCAAGGACGGCATCCCCGCCGATCCAGCGGAAGCGGTGATCTGGGCGCGGAAGGCCGCAAACAACGGTGACGAGACCGCCATGCTGTGGACCGGCCGGGCGACCCTCAACGAACCGGCTGGCCGGATCGAGGCTGGCGCATGGTTTCTCATCGCCAAAGACGGCACCAACGCCGCAGTTAGGCAGGATGCCGCAGGGGAACTCGACGCGCTCGGGCTCTCGAACGACGAACTTGCGCGGGCTGCCGAACGCGCGGCGGAGATGAAACAACAGATTCGCCTCAATTTAAAATAGCACGGGATCCCGAA
>RPOS01000017.1 GCA_003820635.1 Verrucomicrobiaceae bacterium
CCAGCGGCGTTTCTCCACCAACTCGCGGTGCATCAGCGCGATTTGTCCGGCCGGACCGCCAAAGCTGAGCAGCCCGATTTTCACCCAGATCAGCAGCGCCTGGCGGAAAGTCGGTGGATCTGGCGGCGGAGTCATCAGGAAGTAGGTTGAAGGTGCTCAGCCGCCGCGGACAAGAATCTTCTCGCCGCCGAGCCAGCGGCGGATCACCCCGGCATCGGCTGTTAGATTGCCGAGCATCCGCCAGTTCGAGCGTTGCAGCACGAGCGCCTCGTCGCGGCCCTCGTCCACCACGCACCATGGATTGGAGCCGGAGGCGTGGATGAAACGGAAGCCGCCCTCCGCGCCGGGAATGGCGAAGGCCACATGGGTGTCGAGCCCCACCAGATAGATGCCGGGATCCGCCTTGCCGAGATCGGCGGCGAAGGCGTCGTAGGGTTTTCCCACGCTCAGCGTGCAGGCGTCCTTTTCAAGAAAAGAGCGCAGGATGTTTTCCGCAGGCTGCTTGGCGAGTTGATAGCGGTCCACGCGGAAGCCGGCATCCATCAGCACCGTGGCCACGTAGTAGCCGCAGGCGATGCGCCCGCCGCCGGGCTTTGCGGCGGTGCCGTTGAAGTCATAGGGCGTGCCCAGCCAGCAGCGCATCATGGCCGGCAGCGTTTGTTCGAGAATGATCCGGGCATCGCGCTCCACGGCGGCGCGTTCTTCATCGTTGCGCGCCCGCTGGTGCCGCGCTGCAAGGTCATTGCGCCAGCGTTGCAGCTCGGAAACGAGCACCGCATAGGTCTCCGGATCCGGCTGCGGGGATTTGCGCACAGTCATTTCCACTCCGCCGTCCGCGCTGTGAAACCATGCCGCCAGCGGTGCGCGGAACCACCAAAGCGCCCCGCCGGCCACAGCCGGCAGGACGATGAGCAGCAGCCGCCATCTTCGCATGGCCGGAATCTAGGCTGCGGCCAACCGGGTCACAAGCCCGCTGCAAAGCCCGATGCGATCTCTTCTCCGCGAGTTCTCCCTTTTCACGCTTACCACCGCGCGGAACACTACCGCCATGCTCAAGCAAGAACGCGCCCGCCACCTGCTGCGCCGCCTCAACGAACTCTATCCGGAAACGCCGGTCCCGCTCGATCACAAGGACGCCTACACGCTGCTCATCGCCGTGCTGCTCTCCGCCCAATGCACCGATGTCCGCGTCAACCAGGTGACGCCCGCCCTGTTCGCACTGGCCGACAACCCGCGCAACATGATGAAAGTGCCGGTGGAGGAAATCCGCGCCATCATCCGGCCATGCGGTCTCTCGCCGCGCAAGTCCGCCGCGATTTCCGAGCTCTCCAAAATCCTCGTCGAGCAACACGGCGGCGAGGTGCCCGCGGATTTCGCGGCGCTTGAAGCGCTGCCCGGCGTCGGCCACAAGACCGCCTCCGTGGTGATGGCACAGGCCTTCGGCGTTCCCGCATTTCCGGTGGACACGCACATCCACCGCCTCGCCACCCGTTGGAAACTCACCTCCGGAAAAAACGTCGAACAAACCGAGCGCGACCTGAAGAAACTCTTCCCCCGCGAGTCATGGAACCGCCTCCACCTCCAGATCATCTTCTACGGCCGCGAACATTGCACTGCCCGCGGCTGCGATGGAAAATCGTGTTTGCTGTGCAGAGAGTTGTTTGGGTGAGGGGGGCGCGAAATGGCGATGCACTTCATTTTGGAAAAAACATCCGACGAAATGTGCTATTCGGACAGCGCATGATCCACGGTTTTTGGATTGAACGTGCGTGACTCGCGCGCCGGGCGGTTCCATCTTGCGCGCGTGCCGGATTCCATTCCACACCGTTTCGGCGGCATCGCGCGGCTTTATGGCCATGCGGCGCTGGAGCGTTTTCTAACAGCCCGGGTGGCGGTGATCGGCGTCGGCGGCGTGGGCTCGTGGGCGGTCGAGTCGCTTGCCCGCTCGGGCATCGGCAAGCTCACGCTGGTGGACTTGGATGAAATCTGCGTGACGAATGTGAACCGGCAATTGCACGCGATGGACGGCCAGATCGGCCGCCAGAAGACGGAGGCCATGGCGGAGCGCGCGCGCGCCATCCATCCGGCGGCGGATGTCACGATCGTGCCGAAGTTTTTCAACGAGCAATCCGCAGCGGAAATCCTCGCCGCGGGATTCGATGCGGTGATCGACGCCATCGACAGCACCAAACACAAGGCGCTGCTGCTGGCCACTTGCCGCGAGCGCGGGATTTTCACCGTCACCTGCGGCGGCGCGGGCGGGCGGCGCGATTCCACACGCATCCGCGTGGCGGACCTGGCCTACAGCGGCAAGGATCCGCTGCTGCACCAACTCCGCCGCAGCCTGCGCCATGACCACGGGTTTCCAAAAACGCCGATGGGCCGGAAACCCGATCCGCTGGGCATCGATGCGGTGTTTTCCGACGAGCCGCCGCTTTTCCTCCAGTGCGACGGCGGCGTTTCCACAGAGCGCCCGGAAACCGGTGGCCAACGGCTGGGCTGCGACGCCGGACTCGGCAGCGTCACGCACGTGACTGCTGCCTTCGGCATGGTCGCCGCCGGCCGCGTGCTGGAGCATCTCGCCGCCCGCGGGTGATCACGCCTTGCGGATTTCCGGCGCGGCGAGCAGACCGGCGGGAATCAACTGATAACTGTCAGTCCATTGGTCGCCCTCGTGCAGCGCGTCCGCGGGAAGCGGCACGCGGCGGAAGCAGGGATCGATGAACCAGCCGTGGTCGGTGCTTGCCACCGGGCGTCCGTTCACGGCGATGCGGTTTTTCGCGGGTTGTTCGAGCAACAGCTCGACCGGGTTTTCCGGCAGGCGGGCGATCTGGAAGGTGAAGCGCAATTGCACGCGCGCCGACGGGCCGTCAGCGGCAATTTTCGAGGCCCATGGCTGGACCATTTGCCCGGAGCGCGCGGGCACGCGGTGATGCTCGGCGAGCGCTTTTTCAATGCGCAGGATTTCCACTTCCGGCTGGCATTCGCCATCGCCCACCCGCCATGCGGCGAAGTCCAGCACGCAGACGTTGGGTTCATCCAGTTCGTAACCGAACGGCTCCGCAAGCGGCTGCGGCTGTGAAACTGTTAGAACGGAGCGCGCGGGAAGTCCGGCGGGCGCATGCGTGGTGCCGCGGATGGTCTCCATGTCGTTGACGATGACCGTGCGATAAGCCATCTCCCCGGGTTGGAGCGCAGCTCCCTCGATGGAGCCGAAGCGTGCGAGATGGCCCTCGTCATAGAGCCATGCTTCCAGGCCGAGCCGCTCGGCCTCGTCGGCGCAGGTGTTGATCAGCTCGAACCATTCCTCGCCGAGATATTCGGTGGCCAGGCCGGTGCGTGAGTGCATGCACACGCCGCTCATGCCCATTTCCTTGAAGACGGGCAGCTGGCGCAGCAGTTCGTCTTTTTCCAGTTTGGCGTTCATGAGCCAAACGCCAGTTATCAGCACATTCCGGCCAAGGCACGTCATCGCTCTGGAAACTCAAGTTCCGCAGCGGCATTCGCGCCCAAATCCTCCGCCAGCTCGGCGTAAAGACGAACGAAATCGGCACGCGCGGTGCGCACGCCCACCCGCACATGGGAGTTCTCGCCACGGGCGAGATTCCGCAGCGAGAGGACGACGGCACGCGCACGCTCTAACAAATCAAGATCGGTCTTTTCCGCATATCGCTCCATCCGATCGATGCCGGGGCGGCACAGATCATGGGTTTCGCCGAGTTTCTTGATCTCCTCATCGGAAAAATCCTCTCCGGAGTGCCCGGCGATCCACGCCATGGGCGAGGTGGCGCGGCGGAGCTCTGCGGCGAGCACTTCCCGCTTCACCAGCGTGGGGCGGGTGTCCTTTGCCTGCGCGAGCAACATCGCGGCCGATGCGTGAAAAGGAGCGGACTCCGCGAGCTCCTCGAGGCGCTGAACTACAAAGCGGTTTTCGAGATAAGAGCTGACGTCCTGCGTGCCCACGCGCTCGCGGATTTCGCGGAATTTCTCCATGGCCACCGCCACCTCACCGTCCGGAGTTTTGGCGCTCAGATCGAGCAACTGCCGGAAGTCCTCGGCCAGCAGCACTTCGTAGCCCATGAAAAACCCGGGGTTTTCCATGGCGAGAAGCGAGGGCAGCCAGTCCGCGGCGGCGGCGGGCAGTATCAAGCGGCGGCCCTTGCCGGTGTAGAGGGCCTGGAGTTCATCCCAAAATTCCGCGGATGGATCGAAGGCCCCGGACTCGTCCACTTGGCCGATGATGTAGGCTTCCGGCTCACGGCCGGTGACTGCGGCGCTCGCCAGAACCGCGGCGGCCGCAGTGCACGATTGGCGCATGCCGGATGGGGGCGCTTGTTCGTATTCCCTGCAGGCGATCTGGACGCGCACACCATGCGGCACTGGATCGTTTTGCGCGGCCAGCAAATTTTCCAACATCCGGGCCTGCGGGGCGAGCTGGCTTTCCATTTCTCCAGAGCCCAGCACGATGGAAAACGCGGCGTTCTCGTCCTTGGTCGCGGTCATGCGGAGCAAGGCCGGGCCAAGCTCCCACCCGGCACGCTCGTCCTTGATCGGCTTGCACCACAACACGGTGCGCACCCGGGCTTTTTCGAGTGGAATTCCACCCTCTGCGGCAGGCCGGATTTCCATGCCATCCCCGGCAGTGGTCCGCAGCGCGCCGTAGGCTTCAAGGCCCGGAATCCATCCGGCCCAAGCGCCCTTCTCGCCGGCCTCGCGCCAGGCCGCCGCCTGCGGGTGCTTGGGATCGGAAATCACCAGCACATCCTTGAGGCAGTTTGCCAGCGCCTGCCCGTCCTGGCCGGCCTCCGGTGTTTCCAGCCATGCGACGAGTTGCCAGGTTTTCGCCAGGCCATTGCGCAGCTTGACGGCATCCGCTTGCGGCTTGTGACGACCTTTCTGATAGATCGCGAGCAACTCGCGCGCCCGTGCGTTCGCCGGGTCCAGCACGAGCGCGAGCGCCAGCATCCGGGCGGCGGTCTGGCGCTGTGCCGGAGCCTTGCCGGGCAAGGCGCGGGCCAGCATTTCCAAATTTTGCGAAAGCCCGGCCATGGCATCCACATTGAGCGGTATCCGGTCCCGGCGGAACGCCACCGGCCCCAGCGCCGGCGCCGCGAAATCCCCGGCGCACACGCACAAGGCCATGCCCGCGAGCAAGCCTGCGATCCTTGGCCATAGCCGTCCTCCTTTTGAAACCATCCTGCCCATCCTCTGCGGATTTTACGCTCCGCCACAAGCCGACATTGCAGAGCCAGCCATCTTCCGCAAGATTCCCGCCATGCCAGTCCCGCCACCCAGCCTGGAAACCCGCGAGGAAGTCATGTTTTTCGACACCGATTGCGGCGGCGTCGTCCACAACCTCGCCTACCTCCGCATGATCGAAACCTGCCGCACCCGCCTCGCCGCGCTGATGGGCATGGACCTGCGCGGCATGTCCGGCACCCAGGTCTTCCCGGTCGTCACCCGCACCGAGATCGACTACAAGCGCCCGGCAAAACTCGGCGACTGGCTCGTCATCCGCGGCCGCCTTGACGAACTCGCCCGCGCCCGTTTCTGGTGCGCCTTCGAGATGGTCCGCGAGTCCGACGGCACCACTCTCGTCACCGCCCGCCAAGCGCTCGCCCTCGTCGCCATGCCCGAGGGCAAACCACTCCGTCTCCCCGCCGAATGGGCGGAAAAATGGGGCTGAGGCGTGATTAGCCCCGCCAATCTTGCCAAAGCATGAAAGGTGGCGCCTGGCTTCACCTTCGTTTGCAAGACATGACTGAGACATTCAAAAAGGCGCTGGTATGGCTGTTGCTGCTCTCCAGCGCGGCGGTGCGCGCGGCGGAAGAACCCGGCCTGAAATTGATTCCACAGCCGAAGACGATCCTGGCCGCCCCGGGAGATTGCCTCTTGGGGCCGGAGCCCGAAATCGTGATCGAGGCCCCCGTTTTGAAAAACTAAGCGGATGTCCTGGCCGAGAATCTCGCGCCCCGCCTCGCCCACCTGAAACTCCCGGCGCGGCTCAAGATCGTGCTGGCGCTCACACCCGCCATCCCCGGCGCGCCTGCCGAAACAGTGCAAGCCTACCGACTGACAAGCGGAGCCGATGGCATCCGCATCGAAGGCGTGGACGCGGCGGGCGTCTTTCACGGCACGTGCACCTTGCTTCAGATCATCGATAATCAGCGCGCCCCCAGCCGGATGCCGGTGTCATCCTTTTTGAGTCAACGTCCTTCTCCATCCGCCCCTGGCCAACCCGTACCGGTGTCAAAACTTTTGCGGCGCCGCGTGATCGTATTGCAGTGACCAAAAACCTTGCGGCGTCTGCGGCTGGCTGGCTAGCTTCCGCCCGGTCATGCCGTGATGCTCTTGCAGATCCCGGCTTGGTTTCGCGGCGGAATCCCTCCAGCTTGAGATATGCAATCCATGCCCGGCTCTACTTCTTCGCCTGATGTCGGCACTGCGGACTGGGACGTCATCGTGATCGGCGGCGGGCCTGCGGGATCGACCGCCGCCACCACGCTTGCCCGCGCCGGGCGGCGGGTGCTGGTGCTGGAAAAGGCCAGGTTCCCGCGCTTCCACATCGGCGAGTCGCTGCTGCCCTACAACCGCGCGATCTTCGAGGAACTCGGCGTGTGGCCGGAAATCTCCGCCGCGGGCTTCATGGTGAAACGCGGCGCGCAGTTCTGGATGGGCGACGGATCGCGCCACAACCGTCTGGATTTTTCCAAGGGCAGCTTCACCGAGTTTCCCGAGTCGATCCAGGTGGAGCGCTCCAAGTTCGATCAAATCCTGCTCGATCACTCGCGCGGCAGCGGTGCCGCGGTCCGCGAGGAATGCCTCGTGCTGCGGCATCAGGCGGATGACACCGGCGTCAGCGTGACCTTCCGCGATGCGGCGGGCGGGGAGCAGACGGCGCGCGCCGCGTTTCTGATCGATGCGAGCGGGCTCGGCAATCTAACAGGAGAGCGCGAGTATTACTCCGGCCACAAGAAGATCGCCATCTACAGCCACTTCACCGGAGTCGCCATGCCGCAGGACGGGGAAAAGGGCGACATCGTCATCGTGCGCAGGCATAACTCCTGGTTCTGGCTGATTCCCCTGGATGACACGAAAACCAGCGTGGGCCTGGTGATGGACCGCGCGGATTTCCAGGCGCTCGGGAAAAAACCGGAACAGGTCTTCGAGGACGCGGTGCGTTCGACCAAGGCGGTGGCGGATCGTTTCCACAACGCGGAGGCGCTCGCCGCGCCGCAGGTGGCGGTGGATTTCTCCTACCGGAACAAGTCGCTTGTTTCACCCCGCGTCGTGCGGGTGGGCGATGCGGCGGGCTTCATCGATCCGGTCTTCTCCAGCGGCGTGATGCTCGCCATGAGCAGCGGCCGCGACGGCGCGCGGGTGGTGGATGAGGCGCTGGCCGCCGGCAAGGCGATGACCTCCGCGATGCGCCGCTACGAACAACAGACGTGGAAAAACGTCGGGCTCTACTGGCGCTTCATCGAGAACTTCTATCAACTCCATTTCGCGCAACTGTTTTTCCAACCCGTGAACAAGCACCGCATGGTCTGCGCGATCAACTCCGTGCTCGCCGGCCGCACCGCGCTCACCTTCGCCATCCGCTGGCGGCTGCATGTCTTCTTCCTCCTCGCCTGGCTCAACCGCCACGTGCCGGTGGTGAAACGCATCCCGATCGGCTGAAACGCGGCCATGCAGTGGAAAATCCCTGACGGGATTCCAGAAATTTCGCGCCCCTGCCGGGATCAGATCGAGCGCCGCAATCGCGGCTCCAATTTCAGCGGCATGGATATGGCACGCGTCATTTCCCCGCCAGCCACAGGCAGGCGTGGATTTTGTAATCGACGATTTTTCCGGCGTTTTCCTGCTCGCGCAGCCAGCCGCGCAGATTGGCAAGCGGCACATGGTGGACGGTGATTTTTTCCCCGGCCACGCCGCCGCCTTGGTGTTCGCGCACCAGCTCGGTGGCGTGGAACAGGTGGATGAGCTCGGAGGTCATGCCCGCGGAAGTGGGCGTTTCGATGAGCTTGGTGATCTTCCCGGCGCGGTAGCCGGTTTCCTCTAACAACTCGCGGGCGGCGGTTTCGTCCAGCGACTCGCCGAGGTGTTCCTTCTCATCGCCGACGATGCCCGCGGGAATCTCGATGACGGGTGCCTGCACCGGGATGCGGAATTGCTCCACAAGCACGATTTCATCCCCGGGCGTGATGGCGAGGATGCCGACGCCGGAATTCGAATGCGGGCGGCGGACGAAATCCCAGTGGCCGATGCGTTCGAGGCGCAGCCAGCGGGTTTCAAAAAGCATTTCGGGAGCGGACATGGGCGGGGCGGTTCAAGAAACACTGGCACGCGGCCTTGAAGCCGGATACTTCCGGCGCGCGCTGATGTCCCGCCACGATTTCCAGATTCCCGTCACCTTCAAGCACCGTGTGGTTTTCACCCGGGATGCCTTTGCGCCGGAAAACCCGGAGCTGGCGGCGATTCTGCGCGAGGGCGGCGGGCGGCGGGCGCTGGGACTGGTGGAAAAACCGGTGGCCGCGGCATGGCCGGAGCTGGAGGCGGAAATCACCCGCTACTTCGCGGGCCTGGACGTGGAGCTCGCCGCCGTCCACCTGCTGCCCGGCGGGGAAAGCATCAAGGCGGATGATTCATGGGTCCGCGAAAGCTGGGCGCTCATCGATGCCGCGCGTCTCGACCGCCATTCGTATCTGCTCGCCATCGGCGGCGGGGCCTTTCTCGATGCGGTGGGATTCGCTGCCGCCACGGCACACCGCGGCGTGCGCTTGCTGCGGTTTCCCACCACCACCCTGTCTCAGGACGACAGCGGCGCGGGGGTGAAGTGCGCGATCAACGCCTTCGGCAAAAAAAACTGGATCGGTGCCTTCGCCGTGCCATTCGCGGTGATCAACGATTTCCGTTTCCTGCACAGCCAACCCGAGGAAACCCGCCGCGCGGGTCTGGTGGAGGCCGTCAAGGTGGCACTCGTGAAGGATCGCGGTTTTTTCGACTGGATAGAAGCCGATCTAACAGCACTCGCCGCGCTGGAACCGGCGGCGCTCGAAGCCTGCGTTGAGCGCTCCGCCATGCTCCACGCCCGCCACATCGCCGAGGGCGGCGATCCTTTCGAAACCGGCTCCAGCCGTCCGCTCGACTTCGGCCACTGGGCGGCGCACAAGCTGGAGTCGCTCACCTCCTACAAGCTGCCCCACGACCGCGCGGTGGCGGTGGGCCTGGCGCTCGACACGCTTTACTCGGTGCGTTCCGGACTCGCGCACGAGTCGCTCATCGGGCGCGTGTTTCCCATCCTCCACGGCCTGCGCCTCACGACCTATCATCCGGCGCTCGACTGGCGCGATGAAGGCAACCGGCGCATGGTCTTGGAAGGCTTGGATGAATTCCGCGAACACCTCGGCGGCGAACTCACCGTGCTGATGCTGCAAGGCATCGGCCAGGGCGTGGACGTCCACCGGATTGATCCGGCAATCGTCGGCGGGTGCATCGACGAGCTGCGCGGGCTGTGGCAAGCCGCACAGGATAAGCACTATGATCTGAATCCCGTGGCGTGAAAATGAACAACCCGCCACGGTTTCCGGAAACCATGGCGGGCGGTATGGTGTTCAGTGCTGTTATGGCATACGGTATTTGATCTTGAGCTTCGGCCGGTAAGCGGTGCTCGCGTGGTTGGACGAGGCCTAGCTCACGTAGTCCGCGGTGCCGTCGTTATCGTCATCGATTTTCATAACGGATGCGGTATTGGGTTTTGCCCGTCTTGTTGATCCGTGTGAGGTCGGCGGCTTCAAGACGGCTGTTGATGGTCATGGTGTCACTGTGGGCTGGCCAGGCGAACTATCAGGATCTCAGCCCGGTTAGTGCCATGGTGAGCGGGTAAAGATCGACCTGCAGCCAGTAGCGGGTGTTGGCCTGAAGAGTGCCGGTTTGTTGGAAAACATGCCAACCGTCGCTCGCGCCGTAGAGGAATTGGCTGCCATTGGGCGCTGGATAGCCGGGAACCCATGGCGCGGAGAAGGTGGTGCCGGGACTGCGGGTGAAGCTCCAACCGACGACTCCCGCATACCAACTGTTGCTGGAATCCAGCGTCGGAGACTCGAAGCTGGGGTTTGCGAGTGGATAGTTGACGGGTGCGGCGAGGGCCGTGTGGCAGGCAGCGAGGGCCAGAGCAAGGGGCAGGAGGAGGTTTTTTTCGTTCGTTTTTTTGAGTTGTCTTCAGCGGGTGTGATTTCCTGCAGGAAAAACCGCCAGCAACGGGCTGATGCACGACGTTGCGGATTGCCACATTGGCACGCTGCCCAGAATTCAATCCGGGTGTTCAGAAATCCATTCGGATGTGTTTGCGCCGCCCGGCGCAGGGTGGTTGGACCGGATAGGTCACTGCGTGCTGCAAGAAAAAAACGGACGGCCTGGGCCGACAGCCCGCCGCAAAATCCGTGCTTGCTTTATTCGTTATTTTGCTAAATGAATGAAACATGACGTTGAAGCAACGGTCGTTGGTGTTCAAGGCGCTGGGGCATCCGGCGCGGTTGGCGGTGGTGGAGCGGTTGGCCAAGGGCGAGTGCTGCGTGTGCGAGTTGCTGAAGGGCACCGAGTTCCGGAAACTGAGCGGGCCGACGGTTTCGCAGCACCTGCTGGTGTTGAAAAACGCCGGGGTGATTGCCGACGAGAAGCGCGGCAAGAAGATTTTCTATCAACTGCGGATGCCCTGCGTGGCCGGGATTGCTCTCTGCGTGGGGGAAAAGGCCGAGGCCTGTGCTTCATGAAAAAACCACTGCCATGAAAATCCCCACCGCAGAAATCAAGACCGCCGGCTGGCTGGCTGGCCTGCTGGGTGTTTTGTATTTCCTGCCGGTTGGCACGCCGCGTTTCGACGGCGCGGTGATGGAATCGCTGGAGTTGGCAAAGTGGTATGCCCGGGAGCACGTCATCCTGTGCTTGCTGCCGGCGTTTTTCATCGCGGGGGCCATCGGTGCCTTCATCAGCCAGAGTTCGGTGATCCGCTATCTCGGCGGCAAGGCGAGGCCGGTGGTGGCCTACGGCGTGGCCTCGGTTTCCGGGACGATCCTCGCGGTGTGCTCGTGCACGGTGCTGCCCTTGTTCGCCGGGATTTACCGGCTGGGGGCGGGGATTGGCCCGGCGACGACATTTCTCTATTCCGGCCCGGCGATCAATGCGCTGGCGATCATTCTAACAGCGCGTGTGCTCGGTTGGGAGCTTGGTCTTGCCCGGGCAGTTTGCGCGGTGGCGTTCAGCATCGTCATCGGCATGGCGATGGCCTGGTTGTTCCGCAGGGACGAGAGCGCGCGCCACGCTGCGGCGGTCCAGCTGCCGGAGGGCGATTCTGCGCGGCCGCTGTGGCAGACGGCATCGTTCATTGCGGCGCTGGTGGGCATCCTTGTGTTCGCAAACTGGGGAGGGGGAGGGGATGCGGGATTTTTCGGCCGGATCCATGCGTTGAAATGGCTGCTGACATCCGGTTTCGCCGCGTTGCTTGCGTTGATGCTGTGGCGTTGGCACGGCTTGGCGGCCTGGCGGGTGTTGCTGGTGGCGGCAGTCACTGCGTTGGCGGCCATCATTTCCGGAAAACCGGAGCCCGCGTTCATCACGGCGGCGGCCGGTCTCGCATGGCTAACCGCCGGGAAAGGCGGGGAAACCGGCGATTGGTTCGACCAGACATGGTCTTATGCCAAGCAGATCATTCCGCTGCTGGTGGGCGGTGTGCTGGTGGCGGGGTTACTGCTGGGACGGCCCGGGCATGAGGGCTTGGTCCCGTCCGAGTGGATCGCGGGTCTGCTGGGCGGCAATTCACTGGGGGCGAATGCCTTCGCCGCCTTCGCGGGGGCGCTGATGTATTTCGCCACGCTCACTGAGATTCCCGTCATCCAGGGCTTGCTGGGCGGCGGCATGGGCAAGGGGCCCGCGCTGGCGTTGCTGCTCGCCGGGCCAGCGCTCAGCCTGCCCAGCATGCTCGTCATCCGCTCGATTCTCGGCACGCGCAAGACCCTCGCCTTCGTCGCCATCACCGTTTCCCTTGCCACGCTCTGCGGCTGGGGCTTCGGTTCTTTTTTCTAACAAAAAACCAACATGTCATGAAAATACAGATCCTCGGCACCGGTTGTGCCAAATGCAATCAACTCGCCGCCGCCACCCAAGCCGCCGCCGACCGGCTCGGACTGGATTACGAAATGGAAAAAATCACCGACTTCATGCGCTTCGCGGACTTCGGTGTGATGCTCACCCCGGCGCTTGTTGTGGACGGCATGCTCAAGGTCGCCGGCAAGGTTCCATCCGATGCGGAAATCGAAAAGATGCTCCAATCCTGACAACCCGGTCATGATCGCGAAACAAATCCTGCGCAGCGTGCTGCTCGTCGTCGTGCTTGGCAGTCTGGCCATCTGGGCGAACCGCGAGTTGCGGAAATCCCAATCCCATGCCGGTGCCGGCCAACAACCCGCGCCCGTGGAAACGCTGCCCGTGGTGGAGGGCCCGCAGGTGGTGATGACCTATTTCCTCCTCGGCAGCCGCTGTCCATCGTGCCGCAAAATCGAAGCGCTCGCCCGCGAAACGGCGGAGCAGGTTTTCCCCGCCGAGCTTGCTGCGAAAAAACTCATCTTCCGCGTGATCGACACCGGAGAACCCATGAACCGCCACTATCTCAACGACTATCAACTCAGCTCCAAAACCATCGTCATCAGCCGCCGCGTGGACGGCCGGGAAACCGCATGGAAGGACATGCGGAAAGTATGGGATCTCTTCGATGATCCGCCGGCTTATCATGCGTATCTCGGCGCGCAGGTTCGTGGATACCTTGGCCAATGAATGGTTGCCTCATGCTTGGGACGGCGGTGTCGCTCGGGCTGTTGACCTCGATCAGCCCCTGCCCGCTGGCGACGAACCTTGCCGCAAGCGCCTATCTTTCGCGGCGTGTGGATTCGCGCCGCCGGGCGGTGATGGGAGCGGTGGTTTACACGCTGGGCCGGGTCGCCGCGTATGTGGCCATCGCTGGCGTGCTCGCGCTGGGCCTCGTCTCGGTGCCCGCTGTTTCGCAGAATCTCCAGCGGTGGATGGTTCCGCTGTTAGGTCCGGTGCTGGTGCTCACGGCGATGGTGTTGCTGGGTTTGCTCACGTTGCCTTTCCAAGCGTCGCTCGCCTCCCGGAGCCGGGCGGAAAAACTCGCGGCAGGTGGTTTGCTGGGTGAGTTCGCGCTCGGGTTCCTTTTCGCGCTGTCGTTCTGTCCGGTATCGGCGGCCTTGTTTTTCGGCAGCCTGATCCCGCTGGCCATCGGCAGCGGCTCTGTCTTCGCGCCGGTTGTGGTTTATGGAATCGGCACCGCGGCGCCGGTGGCGGGATTCGCCCTGCTGATGGTTTTCAGCGCGCGTGCGGCGTCCCGCCTTGCCGGCGGCATCGGCAGGCTGCAGCCATGGTTTCTCAAAGCCACCGGTGTCCTGCTGCTCATTGCCGGGCTTTATCTCACGGCGCGCGATACGCTGCGGCTGCTGCCGTGAAGTCCGCGCGGTTTTCAGATTGCCATGAAATGCGGTCCTGAGACGATGCCCCGCGCATGGCCTACACCGCAGACCGGGCATACGAACTGATTTCCTCCGCTCACCAGCGCGGGCGGCTGGCGCATGCGTTCCTGATCAGCGGCGCGCATGGTTCCGGCAAGGAAAACCTCGCCGCGCGGGTGATCCAGCTTGTCAGCGGAGCCGCGCAAGCCGGTGGCTTTGATTTGTTTGGCGAGCCGGTGGCGGTGGAAACCCCGCCTCTGGATGAGCTGGAAAGCGGCTGGATCCGGGTGATCCGGCCGCGCATGAAATCGCGCCGCATCGGCGTGGATGAAATCCGCAATCTCGAGCAGACGCTCTACCTCGCCGCGCCCGGCGGGGCCTGCAAGGTGGGTGTCATCGTCGAGGCGGACCGCATGAACGACCAGGCGGCCAACGCGTTTCTCAAGACGCTGGAGGAGCCGCCGCAGAACACGCTGCTGCTGCTTCTAACAGCCAATCCCCAGCGGCTGCTGCCCACCATCCTCTCGCGCTGCGTGCGCCTGCCGCTGCTGGGTGGCCGCGCCCTGTTGGAAGGTGGCGGTGCGGAACTCGTCTCCGCGCTCAATCACGCCGCCGCGCGCGGCTTCGGCACGCCGGTGGCCGCGCTGCATTTGAAGGCCACTTTCGCTTCCTTCCTCGCCCGCTGCCGCGAGGCGGCTGATGCCGCGGCCAAGGCGGCAGAGAAAGAAGAGATCTCCGCCTACAAGGACGCCACTGACGGCGCCTGGCTCAAGGAGCGCGAGGTTTTCCACAAGGCCGCCGCCGAGGCCGAATACCTCGACGCCCGCAACCGCCTCTTCGACGTGTTGATGGCGTGGATGGCCGACCTGCTGCGCCTCAAGGTGAAATCCGGCGGCCTCGATTTCCCGGATTCCGCAGCGGCCCTGCAGCGCATCGCCGCCGCCGAATCCGAAACCCGCCTGTTGCAGCGCATGACCGCGCTGGATTCGCTGCGCCGCACGCTCGAGACCAACGCCTCGGAGCCACTCGCCATCGAGGTGGGTTTTCTCAAGGCCTTCGGGTGATCAGAATTCACCCTGGGTGGCGTCATCGGCCGGCACAGCGATGAATTCCAGCATCGGCTCGATGCCATCGAGCACGCTCAGGATGCCATCCGCCCAGCGCCGGTCCTGCCAGGCCGGCGCGGCGAGTTCGAGCAGGCGGGCGCGCGCCTCGTCTGTTAGAAAGGATTCGAGTCCGTAGCCCGGCATGATCGCCGCCTCGCGGCGGTCCGGATCGATGGCCAGCAAGAGCGCGTGGTTGTCCCGGCCGCGGTGGCTGGTGCCGGCGAAGTCCGCCGCGTTGAAGAGCCAGAAAACGTGCATCGAAAACGGATGCTCCGCCGGAAAGCCATGCATCACCACCTGCGGCACCAGTTGCGGGAAGCGACGCCGCATGGCCGCGAGGCGGCGCTTGATGCGCGCGTGGTCGGAGGTGCGCAGGCTGCCGGTGGTGTCCGCCACTTCTTCTGCGAGGCGCGGCACCGCTCCGAGCAGCGCGCAAGTCCGCGGGAAGCTCAGGCGGCAGGCCGGGCAATCGGGCGCGTTGGCTTGCAGCTGGGTCTGGCAGTAGGGGCAGCGCATGGTTGGCGGCAAATTGAGTGGGAACCTTATGGCAGCAGGTCGCCGTAAATGCCCGGATCGCTGCCGGGGATTTCGATCGCGCCGCAGGTTTTCGCGTAAAATTCCTTCGGCCCCACGCCGCCGATGATGGCGTAGGCGTGGCCGGTTTCGCGCAGCGCCTCCAGGGATTTCATGAGCAGCGCCTTGCCCAGGCCCAGCCCGCGGGCCTCCTCGGAGACTCCCGTCGGGCCGAAAAACCCGCGCATGGTCGTATCGTAACAGGCGAAGCCGAGGATCCGCCGCTCGCGCGTGGCTATGAAGCAGGCCACCGGCTGGCGGGTGAGCGCCACCTCCACCTCGCTCGCCCACTTTTCGGAAAACGTGCGGGCGAAGGCGGCCACCGTGTGTTTCTCGAAGGCGCGGGCCCGCCGCAGCACGATGCCTTTCCCGGCGGTTTCCGCATACAGCGGCGAGGAGTCCGGCAAGTCATAAAGGCGCACCAGCATGTCGGTCATGGCGCGATTCAAGCGGCCGGCCCGCAGCGCGGAAAGGGAAAACGATGCGCCCGCTGCCGGAACCGGGCGTGCCCTCAACTCACTTGCCCCAGCGCTCCAGCAACGTCTTGGCCATGGCGCTCGGCGTCTCGGCCACGGCGATGCCGCACTCGGCAAGGATTTTCTTCTTGGCCTCTGCGGTGTCTTCCGCGCCGCCGACGATGGCGCCGGCGTGGCCCATCCGGCGGCCAGGAGGCGCGGTGGCTCCGGCGATGAATCCGGCGATGGGCTTCTTGCAGTTTTCCTTGGCCCAGCGCGCGGCTTCGACCTCGGCATTACCGCCGATCTCGCCGATCATGATGATGGCTTCGGTTTCCGGATCCTCGTTGAAGAGCTCGAGCACATCGAGGTGCGAGGTGCCGTTGATCGGATCTCCGCCGATGCCGACGCAGGTGCTCTGGCCGTATCCGAGCTGGGTGAGCTGCCAGACGGCCTCATAGGTGAGCGTGCCGGAACGTGAAACCACGCCGACATTGCCGCGCTTGTGGATGTAGCCGGGTGCGATGCCGATGCGGCAGCCGCCGTGGCTGTTCTCGCCGCGGCCGGGAGTGACAAGGCCCGGGCAGTTCGGCCCGACGAGGCGCGACTGGGAACCCGCGAGCATCGCCTTGACGCGCATCATGTCCATCACCGGGATGCCCTCGGTGATGCAAACGATGATCTCCACACCGGCATCGGCCGCTTCCAGAATGGCATCGGCCGCGAAGGCCGGCGGCACGAAAATCGCGGATGCCGTGGCTCCGGTTTCCTTCACCGCCTCGCCGACGGTGTCGAAAATCGGCACGGTGTTTTCAAACAACTGCCCGCCCTTGGTGGGGGTCACGCCGCCGACGATTTTGGTGCCGTATTCGAGCGAGAGTTTGGTGTGGCGCGCGCCGAAGGCGCCGGTGATGCCCTGCACGAGGACCTTGGTGTTTTCGTCGATGAGAATGGACATTTTAAGAAGTGGTGAGTGATCAGTGATCAGAAAAGAGTTATTGAACCGCAGCGACGATTTTCTTCGCGCCGTCGTCCATGCCGTCGGCGGAAACGATGTTGAGGCCGGAGGCGGCGAGGGTGGCCTTGCCGGCGGCGACGTTGTTGCCTTCCAGGCGCACCACGAGTGGCAGCGAGAGGCCGGTTTCCTTGGCTGCGGCCACCACTCCCTCGGCGACGACGTTGCAATCCATGATGCCGCCGAAGATGTTGATGAAGATGCCCTTCACGTTCGGATCACCGAGGATGATCTTGAAGGCGGCGGACACCTGGTCCTTGGAAGCGCCGCCGCCCACATCGAGGAAATTCGCGGGATCCCCGCCGTGGTGCTTGATGATGTCCATGGTGGCCATCGCAAGGCCCGCGCCGTTCACCAGGCAGGCGATGTTGCCATCCAGGCCGATGTAGTTGAGGTCGTAAACGGAAGCGGCCACTTCGCGTGGGTCTTCCTCGTCCTTGTCGCGCATCGCCTGGATCTCCGGGTGGCGGTAGAGCGCATTGTCGTCGAAGTTGAACTTCGCATCCAGCGCATAGACGTGGTCGTCGGTGGTGATGACCACCGGGTTGATCTCGACCATCGAGCAATCGCAGTCGACAAAGAGTTCGTAAAGGGCGTGCAGCAGGCGGCCGAACTGGCGTGCGGTGGTCTTGAGCCCGAGATTCTGGCAGAGCTTGCGCACCTGGTAGGCCTGCAGGCCGGCGAGCGGATTGACGAACTCGCGGAGGATTTTTTCCGGTGATTTCTCAGCGACTTCCTCGATGTCCATGCCGCCCTCGGTGGAGACGATGATGACCGGCTGGCAGGAGGCGCGGTCCATCAGGATGGCGAGGTAGAGCTCGTTTTTGATCTGCACGGATTCGGTGACCATCACCTTGCGCACCATGCGTCCGGCCTCGCCGGTTTGTTTGGTGACGAGGGTTTCGCCGAGCATTTTGGCAGCCACCTCGCGGGCGCTCTCCGGGGATTCGACGAGATGCACGCCGCCCTTGAAGCCGTTTTTGAAGACTCCCTTGCCGCGGCCGCCGGCGTGGACTTGGGCCTTGACCACCAGGTTTTTGACGGCCAGCCACTTGGCGGCGTCATAGGCTTCCTTGGGAGTGGAGGCGACTTTTCCCTTCGGGCTCGGCACGCCGAAGCGGTCGAAAAGTTCCTTGGCCTGGTATTCGTGGATGTTCATGGAGTGGAGAATCGGTTGGAGAAACGCGGCAAAGCGGGCGCACCGTATTTCCCCGCGCCGCGTCCGGTCAAGGACTCGTCCCGGAAAAATCAGCTCAACGGCCGGAGCTTTGGATCAGCCATTTGACCCTTGCGTTGAAGTCATCCGCGGCGGCGAGCTCTTCGAGCGCGAGGTGCATGCGGTAGCGCCAGTAGTAGGGAGTGATGGCCGGCACGTTGATGCGCTCGGCATCGGGGTCCGGGTGGCGCAGTTGCTCGTCGATGGCCAGCAGGTCCTGGATCGGGAAAACCGCCCACATGGCCGGCGATTCCAGGTGCTGCCAGAGGATGCGGGTGGCGAGTTCGCCGCCGAGTTCCAGCGGGGGAAACGCCATGCCCAGCATGTGCCAGGCGAAATGCGCCGTGGCCTGCGGGTCCTCGCGCCACCAGCCGCGCAGCGTGGGCATGTCATGGGTGGACGGGCTCACCACGCTGAGGTAGGGCGCGTGCGCCGGATCGGCGAACTCGACTTTCGAGGACTTCGGCATGCGCTGGATTTCCAAGGAAAGGATGCCGAGCTCCCGCATCACGCCGGGCACGCAGTCCGGCACCATGCCGAGATCCTCGCCGCAGAGCAGCATGGTGGTGGCGCGCCGCATGGCTGGTAGTTTTTCGTAGCCGCGCGCCTGCCAGAATCCTTCCTGGCGGCGGTGGAAATAGTCCACATACAAGTCATCGAGCCGGCGCTTGATCTCATGATCGAGTTCCTGGAAGGACTTGGTCATGCGCATCGAGCAGCGCGGGTGGAAGAGCGTTCCATCCGATCCCGGGACTTCGAAGAAGAGCACGTCGCTGGCGCAGTCGAGCAGCGCGCCACGGAGCCGCTCGACGTGCGGGCCGGCTGAAGCCGGCGCTCCAAAGTGCTCCACGATGCGCCGCTGGGTGGAGACGTGCTCGCGGAGTTGATAGTAGCCGTGGCCGCAGTCATCCAGGTGGTCGCGCAAGGCTTCGGCCGTGGTTTCACCAAAGCGCTCCTCGAGGAAATGCGCCCGGATGCAGGGCCGGCAATAACGGTCGAAATCGAAGGGGATGCCGCGGCCGCGGATTTCATCGATGTGCACCGGCATCGCCGGGTCGAACCAGCCCATGATGCCCTCCACCTGGTCGGTCGGGATTTGCCAGATGCGGAAAAACCCGAGGATGTGGTCGATGCGGTAGGCGTCGAAATAACGGCTGAGCCTTGCGAAGCGCGCACGCCACCAGGCGTAGCCGTCCTTTTGCATCACCTCCCAGTTGTAAGTCGGAAAACCCCAGTTCTGGCCTTTCACGGCAAAGGCGTCCGGCGGCGCGCCGGCCTGCGCGTCCATCTTGAACAAGTGCGGCGCGGACCATGCCTCCACGGAATGGCGGTCGATGCCGATGGGCAGGTCGCCCTTGAGTGCGATGCCGCGTTTGTGGAGATGTGCGACGGCGTCGGACAGCTGGCGGTCGAGTTCGTATTGCAGCCAGATGTGATAACAGAACTCCGGCCACTGCGGGTGGTCGCTGGCGGCCATGGCGTCCGACTTTCCGCGCTCGAAAACCGCCCATTCGCCCCATTGGCTGAAGTCCGCCGTGCCGTGTTCGTCGCGCTTCACACAGAAAACGGCGTAAGGCACCAGCCAGTCGCGGTTTTCCGTTAGAAACTTCTTGAAGCCGGTGCTGGCGGTGATTTTCTTCCGGTGCCTGTGGAAGACCTGGCGGGTGAGCCGGGTCTTCGCCTTCATCACCTCCTCGTAGTCGATGTGCTCCAAGGTGTTGAGCCACTCGCGCTGGGAATCGAGCTCCACCGGAAACTCCGCAGGCATGGCATGACCCATGTCCTCGATGCGCAGATAGAGCGGGTGCAGGGCGAACACGCTGATGGCTGAATACGGATAGGAGTCCGTCCAATCGTGCGCAGAGGTAGTGTCGTTGATCGGCAGGATCTGGATGAGCTTCAGGCCGACATCCGCCGCCCAATCAGCGAGTTTCTTCAGATCGGCGAACTCGCCGACGCCGAGGCTCTGCTCGCCGCGCAGCGAGAAAACCGGCACCGCCACCCCGGCGGCGCGGTAAAGCTGGGATGCTTCCCGACGGTAATTTTCGTCACGGACCATCGTCCACTGGCGCGGCGCGAACTGGCGCGCTTCCAGCGTCCGGTTTTCGCCGCTTTCCAGGCTGACCGAGCAGCCGAACTTGGGATCGAACAGCCCGTATTTGTATTCGATGCGCCAGTCCGCGGGCAAATGGACGTTTGCCTGCCAGACGTTGGCGTAGACCTCGCGCATGGGCACGGCATGATGCCAACCCCAGTCGCCGAGCTCGCTCACGCTGCCGATGATGCAGGGCACGAGCCCCTCCGGCACGGCGGCCATGTGGAGCTGGAAAGTGTGGTTCGCGCCCTTCGGCACGGGCGGCGTGCTGAATTTCCCCCGTGCCGGAAGCACCGCGCGGAAGGCGTCCGTCTCAAACGCGTAATCCACCGTGCCCGCCGAGCGCCAGTCGTCCTTGAGCAGCAGCACCTCCGTCACGGCGGGATCCGCCGTGGCCGTCCGCGGGCCGTTCCACTCGTCGAGTTCCATACCGTTGTCCTGCTGGCGCAGTTGATAGGAATACTCCAGCCGCAGCGGGCCGCCGCCGGAAACATCCACTTCCGCCTGCCATTGCCCTTCATTGAGCCAGCGCAGCGGCAGGACCTGCTCGAAGCGATGCCCGCCGCCGTCCGGCACCGTCGCGAGCTTCAGCCACAGCGATTGGCCGAAAAATGTGCGGAAATTCAGGCGGAATACGATCTTCATGGGTTCTCGGGCGTCGGGGTGGCAGCATGCTAATGTCGCCAAAACCCAGGGCGATGGAAAAATTTTCCGCCCCTGCGCCGCAGACGAAAATGGATGGCCTTGAAAACTTGGCCCGCAGCGTGCTATGCCTGCCCGGTCAAACCCATGGAAATGTTCGAAGGCTACGATCCCGGCCGATTTTACGACGAGATGTTCGACGCCAGCGGTGCCGTGCGCGGCCACTGCGCGCCGCTGCTGCGGAAATTCGCCGGCATTGACCAAAAGGACTTCCTCGCCCGCAAGGCGAACTCCGAGCTCTACTTCCTGCGCCAGGGCATCACCTTCAACGTCTATCACGACGAACAGGGAACCGAGCGCATTTTCCCCTTCGATCCCGTGCCCCGCGTGATGGCCGCCGCCGAGTGGGAGCATCTCGAAGCCGGGCTGTCCCAGCGCATCGTGGCGCTCAACCTGTTCCTGCACGACATTTATCACGACCAGCAGATCCTCAAGGACGAGGTCATTCCGCGCTTTTACATCGAGCAGGCGAAGCACTACCGCCCCGAGTTCCGCGGCGTGGATGTGCCGGGCGACATCTACATCCACATTTGCGGCAGCGACCTGATCCGCGGTGCCGACGGACAATATTACGTGTTGGAGGACAACGGCCGCTGCCCGTCCGGTGCATCCTACCTGCTGGAAAACCGCAACGCCCTCAAGCGTGCGTTCCCCGGCCTGTTCGATGAAATGGGCGTGCGCTCGGTGGATTCCTACCCGCGTGACCTGCTCAACATGCTCCATCACATCTCGCCGCGGCGCGATGAAAGCCCGGTCTGCGTGCTGCTCACCCCGGGTTGCCATAACAGCGCCTACTTCGAGCATTGTTATCTCGCCCGGGAAATGGGCATCGACATCGTCGAGGGCGGCGATCTGGTGGTGGTCGATAATTTCGTTTTCATGCGCACCACGCGCGGCCTCAAGCGGGTGGATGTGATCTACCGCCGCATCGACGACGACTTCATCGATCCGGTGGTTTTCCGCAAGGACTCGGTGCTCGGCGTGCCCGGCCTGATGAACGCCTACCGCGCCGGCAACGTCGCCCTGGCCAACGCGGTGGGCACCGGCGTGGCCGATGACAAGGTGATCTATTATTTCGTGCCGCAGATGATCGAATATTATCTCGGCCAGAAGCCGATCCTGCCGAACGTGCCGACCTACCTGGCCAGCGAGGAGGCGGATCTGAAATTCATCCTCGGCCACCTGCCGGAACTGGTGGTGAAAGCCGCCAACGAATCCGGCGGCTACGGCATGCTGATGGGCCCGTCCGCCAGCAAGGAGGAGATCGAAAAATTCCGCGGGCGCATCATCGCGGATCCGCGCAACTACATCGCCCAGCCGGTGATATCGCTGTCCCGCGCGCCGACCTGGTGCGACGGCGCGATGGAAGGCCGCCACATCGACCTGCGGCCCTACATCATCTATGGCGAGGAAGTGAAGATCGTGCCCGGCGGGCTCACCCGCGTGGCGCTCACCAAGGATTCGCTCGTCGTCAACTCCTCCCAGGGCGGAGGCAGCAAGGACACCTGGGTTCTCCGCCACTGAAACACCGCCATGTTATCCCGTGTCGCCAACGCCCTTTACTGGATGGTCCGCTATGTCGAGCGGGCCGACAACCTCGCCCGGCTCATCGATGTGAACCAGCAGCAGCTGCTGGATTCCGAGCGCCTGGACAGCGACCGCCTGCGCGGCTTCTGGCAGCCGATCATCCTCAGCACCGGCGACGAGGAAACCTTCAGCCCGCTCTACGGCGAGGCCGGCAGCACCGAGGTGATCCGTTTTCTAACAGACGATCCGCGCAATCCGAACAGCATCACCTCCTGCATCGCGCTGGCCCGCGAGAACGCCCGCACCGTGCGCGACCAGCTCTCCGACGAGTTGTGGGAGGAACTCAACGCGCTCTATCTCTTCACCCGCTCGGAGGAGGCCAACCGCCTGATCGCCGCCGACCCGACGCGCTACTACGAGAACATCCGCCGCTCGGCGGTGACCTTCCTCGGCATCGCCTCATCCACCACCTCGCGCGATGAGGACTGGGATTTCATGGAACTCGGCCGCCACCTTGAGCGCGCGGACAAGACGACGCGCTTCCTCGATGTGGCCAGCTACCTGCCCGGCGGCGCGGATGACGCGCAGTCCGCGGCCCTCCACTGGTCCGCCATCCTGCGCTCGTGCGGCGCGTTGGGTGCATTCCGCGCCTTCGAGCGCACCATCACCGCCCGCGGCGTGGTGGATTTCCTCGTTTTCTCTAAAAACTTCCCGCGCTCCGTGCGCTTCTGCATCGAGATCGTGGATGCCAGCCTGCACCGGATCTCGGGCACCCCGCGCGGCACGTTTTGCAACGATGCCGAACGGGAAACCGGCCGCCTGCTCGCCGATCTCGACTTCGGCGTGACCGACGACGCCTTCGCCCGCGGTCTGCACGAATATCTCGACGCGCTCCAAGGCCGCTTCAACCGGATCGGCGAGGCGGTGTTCGAGAGTTATGTCCTGATGCCGGAGCGGATTCAGGTTTGCCCTGCGGCGGAGTTCCGCTCATCGTCCGCCCTCGCCGCATGGCAGATGCAACACCAGCAACAACAGTGACGGAACCCGCAGGATCAGGACTTGCGGACGGAACCAGGCTCGCGGTGTTGCACCGGACGACGTTTCACTACGCCGCGCCGGTATGCGACAGCGTAAACACCCTGCACTTGGAGCCGCGCACCTTTCCCTATCAGAAAACCATCTCCGCGCTGGTGCGGGTGATTCCGGCCACGCGGCTGCGCCGCTTCACCGACCTGTTTCACAACATCACCCATCACTTCGAACTGCCGGAGCCGCATTCGAAACTTGAGATCGAGAGCCGCATCCGCGTGCACAACCTGCCGCTGGCCATTACGGAGGAAGGCCGCGCCGCCACTGCCGCGCAATACCGGGACTCCACCGTCCACGAGCGGATCTGGCCCTATCTACACGAAAGCCCGCGAGTTTCCAGGTCCCCGGAAGTGTGGCGGCAGGCGGTGGATGTGACCGCCGGCCTCACGGCGGTCTTCGCTCAGGCCGGCGCCATCATGGAGTGGATCCACCGCGAGTTCCGCTACGCACCGGGAGCCACCGGCGTGAAGGCACATCTTGAGGAATCCTTCGCGCTGCGCTGCGGGGTTTGCCAGGATTTCACCCATGTCATGCTTGGCATGTGCCGCGCCATCGGCGTGCCTGCGAGATATGCCTCGGGCTATCTCTACAACGGCCCGAAGGACACGCTCGTCGGCGCACAGGCGTC
This sequence comes from Verrucomicrobiaceae bacterium, assembly GCA_003820635.1. The sequence goes on from RPOS01000017.1 coordinate 23,924, forward strand.
CCATGCCTGGTGCGAGGTTTATCTGCCGGCCGCCGGCTGGATCGGCTTCGATCCCACCAACAACACGCTCGCCGACGAACGCTATGTGAAAGTGGCCGTCGGCCGGGATTACGAGGATGTTTCCCCGGTGGAGGGTAGCTACCGCGGCACCGGCCACTGCCGACTCGAGATCAAGGTGGAGGTCGAAAAAATCTGATCAGAACGGCTTCTTCAAGCCGAGCCATGCGGCGGTGACCGCTGCGGCGATGGACAGCACCAGCACGAGCCACGAGGGCAGCACCCTGCGTTTCGCGAGAACGGGAGCCGCGCCGAGGAACAGCCACAGGCCGAGTTTGATCATCCACCAGGATTGGCCCATCGGCGGCTTTTTCAACATCGCGAAGCCGACCAGCACGATCAGCAGCAGCGCAATGCCGTGCAGGATGGAAGCGCTCTTTTTTCCGGAGCCCGCCAGCAGCGTGGCACCGAGCGAGGTGAACAGGGCGATGACACCGGCGAGGTGCAGCGTTTTGAGAATGATGGGATCCATGGCGGCGGGAGTTTCTCCGGCAGGGCGGGCGATTCAACACGAAAAGCCGCCCTTCTGGGAGCGCGAGTCTGTGACTCGCATGACAATGCCTGGCGAAAGAAATGTCCAATAGGCGTTCCTTTCTCTTGCCATTGGCCGTCCATTCTCATGCGAGTCACAGACTCGCGCTCCCGGCGCATCCATTCTACCTCATATCGGCTGCTGTTGGGAAATGCAGTGCAGCGTGCCGCCTTCCTCCACGAGGTCCAGGCAGTCGATGCCGGTGATTTCCCGCTCCGGAAACAACTCGCGGATGATGCCCAGCGCGCGGTCGTCGTTTCCCGCCTGCCGGAAGGTCGGCACGAGCACGCCGCCGTTGACGATGAGGAAGTTCACATAAGAAGCGGGCAGCACCGGCAGGCGCCAACCCGCCACCTCGCAGGCCTCCGGCAGCGGGATTTCCACCACCTCGAAGGGCCGCCCGTTGGAAGCATGGAAGGATTTCAGGCGGGTGAGGTTGTCGCCGAGCACGTTTCTGTTAGGTGAGGCCGCGTCCTTCTCCACGCAGGCGAGGATCGTCCGCTCGTCGGTGAAGCGCGCGAGGTCGTCGATGTGGCCGTCCGTGTCGTCGCCCTCGATGCCTTGTTTGAGCCAGAGGATTTCCGAAACGCCGAGTCCCTCGCGCAGCCGCTGCTCGATCTCCGCGCGGCCCATGCGCGGATTCCTGTTAGGATTCAGCAGCACCGCCTCGGTGGTGAGGAGCTGGCCCGCGCCGTTGACCTCGATCGCGCCGCCCTCGAGGATCATGCCACCCTCGAAAACCCGCATGCCAAGGGCCGAGGCGATGCGCGCGGGAATGGTGTCATCCAGATCCCATGGCGGAAATTTCCCGCCCCATGCGTTGAAGCCCCAATCGGTGACGGCCACCTCGCCTGTCCCGCGGTGCTTCACGAAGATCGGCCCGTGGTCACGGCACCACACGTCGTTGTGCGGGTGGTCGAAAAGCTGGACATGCTCCGGCACCGCCTTGGCCCGGTTGCAGGCGGCGGCGATGGCCGCGTGGTCGCTGCCGGGCGCGTTGATTCTAACAATTTCATGGCGGGAAATGGCGGCGGCGATTTCCGCGAACTTCGCCCACATCAGCCCGCGCTTCGCCCCGCCCCAGTGGCGTGGATCATCCACCGGCCATGACAGCCAGACGGCTTGCTGCGGAGCCCACTCGGGCGGCATCGAGAATCCTGCGGCGGCGTTCATGGGCGGATGTTGGGAGCATTCCCGCCGCAGTTTCCAGCCCCGATTGTCACAGTCCGGCTTGGAGCTGTCAGGATGCCCGAGAATTGGCAAATGCGGCTGACAAACGCGCCGGTTTGCGGGCGTTTCCCAGTCCCGCCAACCCATGTCCTCCAACAAATCATCCGCCCTGGTCGTGCCGCGCGCGATGCTTGTGCCTTTCCTCCTGATCACCATCCTTTTCCCGCTGTGGGGATTTGCCAACGACATCACCAACCCGATGGTCGCGGCGTTCAAAAACATCCTGCTGCTCACCAATTTCGAGAGCTCGCTGGTGCGGGCGGCGTTTTACGGTGGCTACGCGTTGCTGGCCATCCCGGCTGCCATTTTCATCAAGAAGTTTTCTTCAAAATCGGCATCCTCATCGGGCTTGCGCTTTATTCGATCGGTTGCCTGTTATTTATCCCGTCCGGATGGTCGCTCACCTTCGCGTCCTTCCTGCTGGCCTATCTGGTCATGACCTGCGGGCTCTCGTTTCTGGAAACCACGGCCAATCCCTACGTGCTCTCGATGGGGGATTCATCCACCGCCACCCGCCGACTCAATCTTGCCCAGGCCTTCAATCCGATGGGCTCGATCATCGTCATGTTTGTGGCCAGCATGGTGATTCTCATCAACCTCAACGGCACCATCTTCATCCACGGCTACGGCGGGCTCTACTGCCTCATTGGCGTTTCCGCCTGCATGTCGCTGCGGGAAAGGCATGCCCAAGCGTAAATCCATTTGCATTACGGCGCATCCGGCATAGGTAATTGCCGCCATGAAACAACCCGCAGGAATGAACCGCCGCCAATTCGTGCAACTTGCCGCCGCCACCGCCGCCGGAGCCGCCGTGCTGCCAGACCGGGCGAGCGCCGCCGAAACCACCGCCGCCCACACGCTTCCCGCGCTGCCTTATCAATTTGCCGCGCTGGAACCGCACATCGACGCCCGGACGATGGAAATCCATCACGGCAAGCACCACGCCACCTATGTGGCGGGGCTCAATGGAGCCCTGGAAAAAGTGCCGGATCTCGCGAAGCATCCGCTCGAGCACATCCTGGCAGGCCTGCCCGCAGTGGCGGATGAATCCGTGCGCACCGCCCTGCGCAATCACGGCGGCGGCCACTGGAATCACACGTTTTTCTGGGAAATCATGACCCCTGCCGCCAGTTCCGGCGCGCCATCGGAAAAACTCGCCGCCGCCATCACCGCGGCCTTCGGCTCGATGGATGATTTCAAGAAAACCTTCAACGAGGCCGCCGCGAAACGCTTCGGTTCCGGCTGGGCGTGGCTCGTTCTAACAGACGGCAAGCTCAAGGTCACCAGCACGCCCAACCAGGACAACCCGCTGATGAAAGGCCTTGTGCCCGATGCCGAGCTGGGCACGCCGCTGCTCGGTCTTGATGTCTGGGAACACGCGTATTACCTCCACTATCAGAACCGTCGCGCGGATTACATCGGCGCATGGTGGAACGTGGTGAACTGGTCCGCCGTTTCCAAACGTTTCGCGGAGGCGGCCGCATGAAACTCCACACGCTGGAGCAGGAGCAAACGCTGCCGATCACGCTGGACGAGGCATGGGATTTTTTCTCATCGCCCGCCAATCTCGATGCCATCACGCCCGATGATCTAGGGTTTCACATCACCAGCCCGCTGGCCGGGAAGATGTTCGACGGCCAGATCATCACCTACCGGGTGCGGATCGCGCCGCTCGTCCATGTGACATGGGTCACCGAGATCAAGTGCGTGGAGGAAGGCCGCGCGTTCGTGGATGAGCAACGCTTCGGCCCCTACAAGTTCTGGCACCACCGCCATGAGTTCGTGGAAGTGCCCGGCGGTGTCCTGATGCGCGACAAGGTTCACTACGCACTGCCTTTCGGCCCCTTCGGCGCGATCGCCCACGCTCTCTTCGTGCGGCGCAAGCTCGAATGGATCTTTGGTTTCCGCCGGAAATTGCTGGCCGGGAAATTCGCCGCGGCGCGTTGAAATCCCGGAATGGAGCTTCCCGCGTGTGGCCGGATCCGATAGGGGATGCCAATGATCGGCATCCTCGGAATCGCGGCGTTCATGGGCGTGGCCCTGCTTTTGTCGAAGCAGCGGAGCGCCGTCCGCTGGCGCACGGTGGGCATGGCATTGGCCATCCAGGCCGGGATCGGAGCGCTGGTTTTCGGCGTGCCGCAGGGCCGCGCCGCGCTCGACTGGATCAGCACGCGCGTGACCGATGCCATTGGCGCGGGCAAGACCGGCGTGGATTTCCTGTTTGGTCCGCTCACTGCGGATGGCGGCGGCATCGGTTTCGTGTTCGCGCTGCGGGTGCTGCCTATGATCGTGTTTTTCTCCTCGCTGATCGCGGTGCTCTATCATCTCGGTATCATGCATCGGGTGATCCGGGTGCTGGGAGGCGGGCTGCGGAAACTGTTAGGAACAAGCTCCGCGGAGTCGATGTCCGCGGCGGCCAACATCTTCGTGGGGCAGACCGAGGCACCGCTGGTGGTGAAGCCCTTTGTGCCGCGCATGACTTCCTCCGAGCTCTTCGCGGTGATGACCGGCGGGCTGGCAAGCGTGGCGGGCTCGGTGCTGGCGGGCTACGCGGCGATGGGCGTGGAAATGAAATACCTGCTGGCGGCTTCGTTCATGGCGGCTCCGGGCGGGCTGCTATACGCCAAGCTGATGGTGCCGGAGGCCGACACGCCGCAGGAGGGCGCGCCGGCCTTTGCCGAGGGCGATGAACAGCCAGCCAACGTGCTGGATGCCGCGGCGCTCGGCGCGACCACCGGGCTCAAGCTCGCGCTCAATGTGGGAGCCATGCTGCTGGCATTTATCGGCCTGATCGCCCTGCTCAACCTGATGCTCGGCGGAATCGGCGGCTGGTTCGGCATGGCGGAGCTGAGCCTGCAGTGGATTTTCGGCTGGGTTTTCGCGCCGCTGGCGTGGCTGGCTGGCATTCCGCTGGAGGAAATCCGCCAGGGCGGCAGCCTGATCGGCCAGAAACTCGTGCTCAACGAGTTCGTCGCCTACGTGGAGCTCACCGCCGTGCAGGACGCCATGAGCGCAAGGACGCGCGCGATCTGCTCGGTGGCGCTGTGCGGCTTCGCCAATCTCTCGTCCATCGCGATTCTGTTAGGCGGGCTCGGCGGGATGGCACCGTGCCGCCGCCAGGAAATCGCGCGGCTGGGGCTCAAGGCGGTGGCCGCCGGCACGCTGGCCAATCTGACCAGCGCGGCAATCGTCGGGATGTTCGTGGCGGGCTGAATCCGCGTTCACAACGGCCTTGCATAGGTGCTGCAGCGGTTGTGCCAACCCTGTTCCCAGCGTTTCTCGCCGCGGGCCGGCGGCGAGTTGGCGATGCGGCGCGAGAGCACGCGCTTGGCCGCAGCGGCGAATTCCGTGGCCGCGGCGGGCCCGGCGGGAACGTCCTTCATTTCCCCGAGCACCTGCAGCAAGCCCCAGCCGCGACCGTTGTAGCGCTCGGATACCTGTGTGCCGTCGCCCTTGAAGTTGACATAATCGATCAGCGCATAAGTCCCCTGCGGCGTGGTGGCCACCTTGTGATAGTTCGCCTCGATGCGCGCCTTTTCGGAACGCGGAGCCGCAGCGAGGATTTTCGGCAGCGCCGCGCGGGAACGGGTGATGATGAAATCCGTCTGCAAGGGCACGTTCGCCGCCAGCCATTTGCGCAGCGAAACCATGCGCGGGCTGTTGAAGTCCTTTTGAAACTCCGCCTTGGTCTTCCACGGGCTGTGCCGCTCCAGCGCCACCGGCGGCAGATTGGCTCCGCGTTGTTTTGCGAAGGCGGCAAACTGCGGCCAACTCTCCTGGAAGCGGCCCTTGAATCCGGCCGGATACCAGATGAAGTGGCCGATGCCGAGCGATGGAAACTCCTCGCCCGCGTTCCATGTGGTGAGGCCTTCCACGCTGCCCGCGCATTCGTTCTGCCAGATCTTGCGGCCGATGGCGGCCTTCTGTGAGACGCTCAAATCCGCGGCGGGCGCGCAGGCGGCGATGAGGATGGTGGTGAGGGTGGCGAAAAGGGCGGCTTTCATGAGGTGGATGAATGGTGTGTTTCTCAAACGGTGGAATTGCCGGCGGCACGATTGCACCGCGATGCGCGGAATTTCCACCGATAAAATCCGTGATTCTTCCCAGGCTGCCACTCCGGGGCCTGCGTTTCCCGAACTGACGCGAAGTTTTTTCACTGCTGGAATCCTCGCCCTGCAAGGCTTGCAGCGGATCGTCCGGCTGGAAATGAAAACAAAACTTGTGATTCATCCGCCGGAACCGCAGCTTGCCGGTCGCTTGTGAGCCAGCAATGGATTTGCAATCGCGCTTTGTTGAGTCTCTGACGCCGTAATCAAAGGAAGTGTGGAATGAACTGGCGTTATTAGAACTGAAAACAATGGATATCTACGTGGGCAACCTGCCCTACTCTGCTACTGAAGGAGACGTCACCGGACTCTTCGCCGCATTCGGACCTGTCGAACGGGTCAAAATCATCACCGACCGCGACAGCGGGCAATCCAAGGGATTCGCCTTCGTGACGCTCGGCGACCAATCCCAGTTGAACGCGGCCATCGAGGCGCTCAACGAATCCGACTACCAAGGACGTCCGCTCCGCGTGAACGCCTCCGAACCGAAGGAAGCCCGGCCCGGTGGTGGCGGTGGCTACGGCGGCGGTGGTGGGGGCGGCTACAAAGGTGGCGGCGGCGGTGGCTATAAAGGCGGCGGCGGTGGCGGCTACAAAGGTGGCGGCGGCGGCTACAAGGGCGGCGGCAACAAAGGCGGCGGCGGCTGGTAAGCCAAGAGCCTGAAGGATCTTTCAGACACCCGGCCCTCTTCACAGGGAGCCGGGTGTTTTGCATTTCCAAGCTTTGCCGGATCTCTCAGTGGAAATTTTCATCGGCTGGCAAGTGGCTTCATCTTACCGCCAAGGCATGCGGATATTCCCACTCAATTCAACCAGCTTGTTCTGCATCTTCCGGGCCCAACCGTAGCCGCCTTCCTCGTAAGACAGCCAGCCTGCGCCGAGCGCCAATGCCAGGAATATGCCCCATGCAATCCTTCGCATTCGCAGCAGCCGTGCAACGACCAAAAGGACAAGGCCAACGCCTGCAACCAAAAGCATCAAAGTAACCTTTTGGTCGTTAGACCTGCGGTTTTCTGCTTGCCGCTTTATCAACTGCTCTTCCTCTCGTTGGCGCTCGGCCCTCTTTTCCCGGCGGAGGCTTTCTTCATATTCTGAAATGGGAATCCATTTTCCATCCACTTGAATGGAACCCGCATCGAATTGCTGCGAAACTGCCGACATGCGCACCAGACGTGGCTTCAAAAGCGTGCCTGCACTGGGATATTTTTTGGCAAACGCATACAGTTTCGCGTAATGACTTTGCAGGTAATCAAGGCCCTTATCCTTCAAAATCAATTCGGGAGGGCGATCATCAAGCTGGATATAGCTGTAAGCCTGGTGTTTTTCGAAACCCATGCTGGATTTTCCGTAGTAAAACCAAGTGACAGGACCGGTGACCTTCATGTGATCGAACGCGAGGGCTTTGGCGCTGGCGTCCGAATGATAGGGTTGCTCCTTCCAGACTACTACCCCGGCTGCGCTCAATTTGGCGCTCATCGAAATGACGAACAGCCATGTGAAAAAGAGAATGCAGAGCAGGCGGATGAACCGCGCCGGAGAAGCCGAGCCTACTGACCGTGGGAAGCTGCCGGAATCCCCTATGATGGATGCGCTCATACGAAATGCCATAGCCGGAATGATGGGCGGGTGTCAACCAGTTACAAATGCATGTGCCCGTTACAAAATGGTTGTCCGGTCACCGGGCTATTTCTAACATCATCTGCCGTTGAATGGTGATCGGTATGAATCTCAGCCAGCTCGCTCCACCGAACTTATTTAAAGTGGCAGGGGTGTTTCCGCCGTGAGGAACGACTTGCGGCAGAGCTCGGCGTATTTGCCGCCGTGGGCGAGGAGCTCGGCGTGGGTGCCTTGCTCGATGACTTCGCCGAGTTCGAGGACGTAGATGCGGTCCGCGTTCTGGATGGTGGAAAGGCGGTGGGCGATGACGAAGGCGGTGCGGTTCTCCATCAGGCGGTCGAGCGCTTCCTGGATCTGGCGCTCGGTCTCGGAATCCACGGAGGCGGTGGCCTCGTCTAACAAAAGGATCGGCGCGTTCTTGAGCAGGGCGCGGGCGATTGACAGCCGCTGCTTTTCGCCGCCGGAGAGTTTCACGCCGCGCTCGCCGACGTTGGTGTCGAACTGCTTGGGCAGGGCGCGGACGAAGGTTTCCGCGTGGGCGGCGCTGAGTGCGGTCCAGAGCTCGGCATCGTTGGCGTTGCGCTTGGAGAGCAGGAGGTTTTCGCGCACGGTGCCGTTGAAGAGGAACGGTTCCTGGGTGACGTAGGCGAGGCGCTCGCGCAGCGAGGCCTTGGCGAGCGCGTCGATGGGGATGCCGTCGATGGTGATGGTGCCGGATGAGGTCTCGTAAAAGCGCGCCAGCAGCGAGAGCACGGTGGTCTTGCCTGCGCCGGTGGAGCCTACCAAGGCGATGGTCTGCCCGGGCGGCGCGTCCAGGGTGATGCCGCGCAGCGTCGGCTGGTCCTGATAGGAGAAGGAGACATTTTCAAACCGGACGTGGCCGCGGATTTTCTCGGGCAGTGCGGCTCCTGCGGTGGAGTTCGGTTCCTCGGCGGAGTCGAGAATTTCAAACACGCGGTCCGCCGCGGCGCGACCTGATAGAAGCATCTGGTTAAGCGAGTTGAGGCGATCGATAGGTTCGTAGAAGAGCGAGAGGAACAGCAGGAACTTGGTGAAATCTCCGAGTGTGAGCTCGCCCTTCATCACCGCCGCGCCGCCGAAGGCGAGCACCAGCACGTAGCCGGTCATGCGCAGGAATGACATGCCGGGCGAGTAGAGTGCCCACCATTTCATCATCCGCAGGGTGGTTTGGCGCAGATGGTCGGAAAAGCGGTTGAAGCGGGCGTGCTCGGCGTGTTCAGCGGCGTAGGCCTTGATTTGGCGCACGCCGGAAATGTTGTCGTGCAGCAGCGCATTCAGGTCGGAGGCGGCGTCGCGCTGGTTGCGGTAGCGGTCGCGGCCCTTGGTCGAGTAAATCCACGCGCCAATCGCCAGGAAGGGCACCGGCAGCGTGGCCCAGGCCGCCACGGTGGGATTGAGGAAAAACAAAAAGATGCCGATGCCCAGCACCTGCAGCGCGGCGATGAGCCCCTGCTCGACGCCGTCGATGAGCACGCGCTCCATGTTGGTGACGTCCTCGACGACGCGGGTCATGATGTCGCCGGTGCGGCGGGTGTCGAACCAGCGCAGCGGCAGGCGCTGGATTTTGGCGTAGAGGTCTGAGCGGATGTCGAAGATGACTTTCTGCTCGAAGGTGTTGTTGATGAAGATGCGCAGCGAGTTGAGCCCGTCCTTGGCGAGGAAGCCGAGCAGGGCGATGCCGATCCACATGCCGAATTCATGGTGCCGCTGCGGGTTCGGGATGATGTGGTCGATCACGTGGCCGGTGGCGTTCGGGAAGACAAACACCGCCAGTGTCATGCCGATGGCGCAAAACAACTGGGCCAGCGCCATTCCGGGGTAGTGGCGCAGGTAGGAAAAAACGCGGAGAATCGACTTCATGGAGGAGGCGAGCGATGGCCTCCCCGGGGGGCTTTGTAAAGCCGAGGGAAAGGCAAGCCGAAAACCTTTCGAAATTTGAAAAAATTGGGGTTGCGGAGGCGGAGCGGGACTTCCTAGTGTTTGCCCACACGGAATTCAACGCCCCACAATTCAAACCCATGGCCAACATTTTCGGGATTCTCACCGCCATCGTCCTCGCCCTTTCGGCCTTCATCGCCCTCAAGAACAAAGCCGCTTACGAGGGGCGAATCACGGAAACCGCGACCCAGAAAGACAATCTCACCAAGAGCCAAGCCCGCCTGAAAACCGCTCAGGACAGCTTGAGTGAAGTCGCCGACAAAACACTCGTTGAGGTGGAGGCCGCTATTGTAACGCTCACTGGGGAAGCCGCGACCGTCAAGAAGACCAACGATGATCTCAAGCTCCAGATCGAAACCAAGACCGCCAAGGTCAATTCCAACAAGGAGCAACTCGACGACGTTCGCGACAGGACCGCGCAAGTCGGCGATCTCAAGGAGCTTGCCGACAAGATGCGCGAGGCCAGCGCAGGGCGCGAGGAGACCGCGCAGTCGATCACCGATACCGAGGCCAAACTCGCCAACCTGACCGCCCAGAACAGTCAGGCGGAAGGCCAGGCCAACTCGATCCGCGCCAAGCTCGATGGCGTCAGCACCGGCCAATCGCTGCCGACGCTCAACACCCGGATCCGTTCGATTTACCCGAGCTGGGGCTTCGTCACCCTCGCGGCCGGCAACAACGGCGGTGTAATCGCCAACACCACGCTCAATGTGGTGCGCGGCGGCGAGGTCATCGCCCAACTGCTCGTCACTGCGGTGGAGCGCAATTCCGCCTCCGCCAGCATCGTTCCTGATTCCGTTGCCCCGAACGTGAGCCTGATGGTTGGCGACCGGGTGGTTGCCGCGCAAAAAGCCGAGAAGCAGCCTGACCGCAACTGATTTTCCCCACCGCCCTTTTACACGCACAAACCCCGATGAAAGCCATTCTCTACGTCGCCGCCATTCTGGTCCTGCTCGGAGCCGCATATTTCACGATCGAGCACCGCAGGAAGTTCGGCGAGCTGGAACAAGTCCGCATGAAGCATGTTTCCGACAACAAGGCGGTTTCCGCCAATGCGGATGCCAAGGAAACCGAGCTCAAGAAAGCCAAGGAGGCCTTTGGTGTGACCGAGCAGAAGCGCGAGGAACTGGCCCAGGCCCTGGATGCACTCAACTCCACCGGTGCCACCCTGCAGCGTGAAGCAGCCGCACTCGACACCACTCTCAAGACCCAGGAAGAGGAATTCGCCGGGCTCAACAAGGCCCGCGAGGAAGTTGCCAACATCGTCAAGGATCTCGGGGATGATGTTTCGCTCGATAACCTTGCTGACAAGATCCAGGAGATCGACGAGGAGCGCAAAACCCAGGAAGCGAAGCTTGAGGAATTACAAACCCTCACCGAAGCCGCTGCCAAGAAACTCGCCGCCACCCGTGCCGAAATCGACCGCTTGGTGAAGCGCGATATCGAGCGCAGCGCCCGCATTGGCCGCAATTCCATGGAAGCCGTGGTCACCGCCGTCAATCAGGATTGGGGATTCCTCGTCATCGGTGCCGGCGCAAACTCCGGATTCACGCCGCAAACCAGCCTCATTATCCAGCGTGACGGCCACTTTGTCGGACGAGTGACGCCATCGGCCGTCGAGCCCACGCAGACCATTGGTGAGATCGACTTTGATAGCATTGCCCCCGGCGTGCGCATCCAACCGGGCGACCGCGTCATCCTGACCAAGCCCAACGCCAACTGAGCCGTTTGGTCCCCAATTTTCCGCCCATGAAGATCAAAATCCTTCTACTGCCGTCCATCGTTCTCGTCGCCGGTTTTGGATTCACTTCCTGTGCGGATGAGCCGGAGAAAAAACCGGTCGGCCCCGTTTCCGAAACGAGCAAAATTCCGTGGAACACTCCCGTTCCCGGGCAAGGGCAGGGCCAGTTCGGCATGATGCCGCAGAACCAGTATCGCAGGTAAGCTCGCGTGTTATGGGGCCGCGGTTTCATCCGGCTTGGCCGGCACGAAGGTCAGGCCGCCGCCATTGATGCAGTAGCGCTTGTCGGTGGGTGTGCTGAAGCCCTCGCCCTCGAAGACGTGGCCCAGATGGCCGTCGCACTTCGCGCAGGTCACTTCCACGCGAGTCATGCCCAGACTCACATCCTTGCGGGTTCGCACGTTGGCCGCCTTGGCTGGATCATAAAACGACGGCCAGCCGCAGCCGGAGTCGAATTTTTCATTGGATGAAAACAACAACGCCCCGCAGCCGGCGCAATGGTAGCTGCCTTGCCCCTGTTTTTTGAATTCCTTGTAAACCGCGCCGTTGGGCCGCTCCGTACCGGCCTCGCGCAGGATGTGGTATTGGTCCGCGGTGAGCAGTTTCCTCCACTCTTCATCGCTCTTGAGCACTTTTCCGGCGGGCTCGGACGGGACTTCGTTGCGGGTTTCCATCACGGGCTTCTTCTCGTCTCCGGCGGAGCAGGCCGCAAGGAACAAAATACCGCCGAGGGAGCTGAGCAATGGACGTTTCATCATCGGTCAGAGCCTGCGGCGGTGGTTCTATTCCGTTTCTTCAACGGCTCTCCGCGCGCTCACGGTGCAACTAGCTGCTCGCGCAGCACCGCTGCGGTGTAGTCCCGATTGAGGCGGGCGATGTGTTCGACGCTGATTTCCTTCGGGCAGGCGGCCTCGCACTCGTATTGGTTGGTGCAGTTGCCGAAACCCTCGGCATCCATCTGGCGGACCATCGCCAGCACGCGCTTGTCGCGCTCCGGCTGGCCCTGCGGCAGGTGGCCGAGGTGGGAAACCTTGGCCGCGACAAACAACATCGCGGAGGCGTTCTTGCACGACGCCACGCAGGCACCACAACCGATGCAGGCGGCGGCATCAAATGAGGCATCCGCCTTGTCCTTCGGAATCGGAATCGCGTTGGCATCGATGGCCGAGCCGGTGCGCACGTCCACGTAGCCGCCGGCGGCGATGATCCGGTCGAAGGCTTCGCGGTCCACAATGAGATCCCGGATGACCGGGAAGGGATTCGCGCGGAACGGTTCGATCCAGATGGTGTCGCCATCGGAAAACTTGCGCATGTGCAGCTGGCAGGTGGTCACGCCGCGGTCCTTGCCGTGGGGGATGCCGTTGATGGTGAGCGAGCAGGTGCCGCAGATGCCCTCGCGGCAGTCATGGTCGAAGTGGATCGGCTCCTCGCCCTTGAGCACGAGGCGCTCGTTGACGATGTCGAGCATTTCCAGGAAGGAGGCCTCCTCGGGAATGTCCTTCGCGTCATAGGTTTCGATCCTGCCTTGGGCCTTCGGCCCGGCCTGCCGCCAAACTTTGAGTGTCAGATTCATGGGGATGCGATACGGGAGAAAACCGACCGGCAGATCGGCGCCGCACGCCGCAAATCCGGGTCGCACGGAGACTAATCGCCATCCCGCCACGGGCTAGGAGAAAAATCGGTATTTGTGCCCGGTTTCTCCAATTTTTCACGCATCATTTGAGCCACCGCATATCGCATTCATGGAAAAAATCCGGGAAAATAAAAAATCGGATTTGACAGCGGCAGATGTAAGAAGTAGTTTCCCCGTGTCGTAAGACAAAGGCGGCCCGGTTGGACGTCCCTTGGGTTTTTGGGTTTTTCCCGGGGATAACCGATCGGGCCGCTTCTTTTTTATTTTTCGGTCCGCAGCCCTGTGCGGCGGCCGCTTCCGGGAACTCAGCGGGTCAGCCGCTTGAAGGTTTCGTAAGCGGCATCCCAGGCGGCGGTGTCCTGCGGTTGGAAGATCCGGTAGTCGAACGAGCGGCGGATCAACTCGCGGCCGGTCTGCAGATCGGCGATGTGGCCGGTGGCCTGCATCTGGGTGATCACGTTGCCGCAGGAAGTGGCTTCCATCGGCCCGGCCACCACTTCGATGCCGAGCGCGTTGGCGGTGGCGCGGCTGAGCGGTTCGTTTTGAATGCCGCCGCCACCGGCGTGGAGACGTTGGAAATCCCGGCCGGTGAGCGCCTTGATGTCTTCCAACACCATGCGGTATTTCAGCGCGAGCGAATCGGTGGCCACCCGCAGGATGGTGCCCTTGTCCTGCGGCACCTTTTGGCCGGTTTTTTCGCACCAGGTGCGGATTTTTTCCGGCATCCCACCGGGGATGGCGAAGACCGGGTCGTCCGGATCAATGAATGCGAAAAACGGCTCGGCGGCCTCGGCCATCGCCGCCATGGAAGCGTAATCCGGGCTGTCGCCATCGAGTTCCCACTGGCGCTTGCACTCTTGGATGAGCCAGAGACCAGCGATGTTTTTGAGGAAACGCACGCTGCCGCTCACGCCGAGTTCGTTGCTGAACCCGCGATCGAGCGCTTCTTCGGTGGTGACGGCATCCGGCGTTTCGATGCCCATGATCGACCAGGTGCCGGACGAGAGCCAAAGGTTGCCGATGCCATTCATCGGAATGCCGGCCACGGCGGAGGCGGTGTCGTGGCCGGCGGTGGCCACCACCGGGATGCCGGCCTTGCCGATGAAGGCGGCCACTGCATCGCGCACCGGGCCGAGCACGGTGCCCGGAGCCACCACCTCGCCGAAGATTTTCCGCGGCAGGCCGAGGGCGTCGATGACTTCCCACGCCCAGTCGCCGGTGCGTGGATCGAGCAACTGCGAGGTGGAGGCGATGGTGCGCTCGACTGCCTGGCGGCCGGTGAGCCAGTAGGCTAGTAGGTCCGGCACGAAGAGCAGGCGTTCCGCTTGGAAAAGCGCCGGACTCTGCTTGCGCGCCTCCGCCAGCAGGTGCAGCGAGCTGTTGTAGAAACTCGTCTTGATCCCGGTGCGGGCGTAAATTTCCGTCTCGGGCATCAGCGCGTGCATCGCCTCGGCCATGCCCTCGAAACGGGGGTCGCGGTATTGGTGCGGCAGGCCTAACAGAGTGCCGTCGGGCCCGGTCAGGCCGTGGTCGCAGCCCCAGGTGTCGATGCCGATGGAGACGATCGAGTCGCCGTGGCGCTCCACCGCGCGGCGCAGGCCTTCGAGGATCTCGCGGTAGAGTCCCACGATGTTCCAGAACGAGCCGCCGGGCAGGTCGGTTCCCGGATTGTCGAAGCGGTGGATTTCCTCAAGCTCGATTTTCGAGAAATCCGTGGTGGCCGCGATCACGCGGCCGCTTCCGGCGCCCAAGTCCACTGCGATGAAGGTTTTGGATGGCAAGAGATTCCGATGGGTGGTTGCGCCGGAGCGTTCAAAAAGCCCCGCGCCAATGCAATTCCGAATCTCAGGATGCGCACGCCACGGGTTTGACCGGCACGGCAGTGCCGGCTCCGATGAAGCCGGCCAACTAACAAATTGAGAGCACCCCGCCAACTGGCGGTGAAGTATCCGGATTAAAAAATTCGGAAGGCCGTTCTTCCGCCCTGACGCGGTCAGTGGTCCGATGCCTTTTCGATCTGGGCTAGGAGTTCTTCCTTGGTGGGGGCGGTGGCGTGAGTGACGAAGAAGGCGGTCACCGCATTGGCGACGACGAGACGTTCCTTGAGTGGCAGATCCCCGAGGGACGCACAGAGGAATCCGCCGTTGAAGCTGTCTCCCGCGCCTGCCAGGCGGACGACATTTGTTTGGCGGGCTTGGAGTGCATATGCTTCACCTTCCGCCGCGCTGGATGCGGCTGCAAACTCCGGTGTGTGGACAACCAGCTCATCGAAGCCGATCTTTTCTCGGACGATGGTCAACGCGGAGGCGATCGCCGCAGGTGTCAGTTCCGGGCTCTTGACTCCAACCCTTGAACATAATTCCAACACCTCATGTTCGTTCAGACTGAACGTCATGGGGATCTTCTTGTTGAAGGATTTGATCAGCTCCAGGCTTTTGATGAATGACTCGCTGGACTTTTTCTTGATGTCGGCGAAGTCGAAGAACATCCGCCGTGGTGGAGTAAGGGTTTCATACTGGTCCATGAAGCCCTGAAAGATCCCATCAAAGTTCGCGGTGAGCGACCAATAGCCCAGTCCCAGGATATCGACTCCGGAGAACATTTCCTTGAGATTCTCATCTCCGAAGTGCGTTTTGAATTGTTCCCAGGAAAGGTTGGAGACGGCCTCAAGATTGCTCATCAGCACCTTTCCGTCGCTAAACTCCAAAGCAATCGTCAACGCAGGGTCGCCGAGAGAAACCAGATTACAGATATCCTCGAACTCATGGAAAGCCGGGTCGATTGTCTGGCTGCCGTAAAGGCCGGGCAAGCAGGGCTTCAGGCCCAAACATGCGGCCACTCGCCCCGTGTTGATTCCAAAGCCACCCTCGCAACGACGCTTCGGCACAAGTTCAAGACCGACGCCGCCGTCCGCCCGCTCGACCAGCAATTCGCCGAATTGCTTGAGGTTTTTCATCGCGGTGAAATCAGTCTGGCTTTTTCTGACTTCGACAATCTCGTAGGTCTCGTCAACGAAGCCGTCGCAGCCAAGCAGGACTTTGCCGCTGATGTTGTGAAGGAAATCGGCGTATTTTTTCGTGGTGGTGCTCATGGGCGGGATTTGGCGGGTAATTGGTTATTGGATGAAGGTGGTATCAACGGAGTGATCGATGTGCACGCCGCTCGCGGCTGTGAGGCGGATTCCGGTGGCCGTGCGCTGGATGGCGCTGACGGTGTCGA
The DNA here is from genome assembly GCA_003820635.1 of Verrucomicrobiaceae bacterium. Next base: position 40,017 of record RPOS01000017.1, read on the forward strand.
AACCATCTGCCAGAGGTGCGACGCCCATGATGTAGGGAATGCGGGAGCTCTTGCCGCGGACGAATGTATGTGCGGTGGGCACGCCCTTTTCTTCCCACGGATTGTCCGCCAACGAGGCCGCGAGGCCGAGGTGGAAATAGGCGGTGACGTCCTCGACGCCGAGCACGCCGCGATGGCGTCCGTTCCATGGGGCGTAGTGACGTCCGCCGTTTGAGTGCCAAAGCACGGTGGAGGCGAGATACGCGGGGTTTTTCAAAGAGAACCAGACAAACTTTTTCTCCGGGAAAACAACGGCGGCCCATGCGAAATCATCCGCGTCTTTGTGGTGAAGCATGACGAGGTCCTCGAAGCCTTCACGGGCGGGGTAGCGGGTGAGATCGGTCTTGCCGCCGTCGGCCATCGGCACGCTGTCGAGCCGGCGGAACCATGCGCCTTGCTTGAGCGAGGAGTAGCCGCCCTGAGCGGGGTTTTCAAACGGGGCAGGGAGAACCTGTGCGAGGCGCAGTTTGCTCGTGGAGATGCGGCCCGGACCGTTGCGGTTGAAGTCGAGCATGGCGTGGTGCCCGAGACACATCCCACCCTGAAAACCCTCCAGCACATGGGTCTGGTAAAGATTGGTCTCGCCAGTGCGGGCTTCGATGATTTTGGTGATCTTTCCCGGTCGGACGCGTGTCTGCAGCGTGGCGACCAGACGTCCGGGTTCGGCGGATGTCACCTTCCACTCGCTGTTGGCGGACTCGCCGTGGGGAGGATGCGCCTCGCCCCGCCACGCGGGACCGTCGCCGAACGGCGCACAAAAGAAATCTCCCCGCAGCTCGCGCAGCAAGGGGATGAGCTTTTTGGCCTCCGGTTTGCCGCACCAGGCTGCGGTGTGGAAGGGTTCTACCTTCTGGCGTCCGATGCGGAATTTGACCGGGCCGAGTTGGCCTCCTGTTTTTGTGATGTCGAAAGTGACGTTCATGGGGTTTGAAAACGGGATAAATCGTCATCCCTATCTCCGAGATGGTCAATACTCTTCCTACGCTGCATTATTGACTTCGCCTCGCGCGTAAAGAGTCGGCCCCGGTCGTTCATTGGGCTGTGGGAAAACAAACGCCATGATCATGAGTCTGCGCGGGGTTGACCCTGCGGCCGGTTTGCAGGCAGCATCCGCAAGATTGAACTCCCACCTGCAACTGGCCGTGATCGGCGGCGGACCGGCCGGCCTTCGCGCTGCGGAAGTGGCCGCCGCGGCTGGCGTGCGGGTGACGCTTTTCGACGCCAAACCCTCGGTGGGGCGGAAATTTCTCGTCGCCGGAAAAGGCGGACTCAATCTGACGCATGGTGAGGACACGGAGCGTTTCGCAGGCCGCTACGCCGGGCCAGCCCAGCCGGCCGGGATGTGGTGCGGCTTGCTCGCGGATTTCGATGCCGCCGCGCTGCGCGAGTGGGCGGCGGGCCTTGGCGTGGAAACCTTCCAAGCCACCAGCGGCCGGGTTTACCCGAAGGCGCTCAAGGCGGCGCCGCTGCTGCGCCGGTGGATCGCGCGGATTAAGAATCTGGGCGTGCGTTTCGAGATGAATCATCGTTGGAGCGGACTCGCTCCCGGGACTCCGCATCTTCTGGAGTTTTCAAACGGCGCGTCCTTCGCGGCGGATGCCGTGGTGTTCGCGCTCGGCGGCGGTTCATGGCCGCAAACCGGCTCGGATGGCGGCTGGCTGCGGGCTTTCGAAGCTCTCGGTATTTCCTGTCATCAGCTGGTCCCGGCAAATTGCGGCTGGGAACATCCTTGGCCGCCGCAAGTAATCGCCGCCGCCGAGGGCCAACCGCTCAAAAATATTCAAGCCAGTGCCGGTGGTGTCACCGCCACCGGCGAGCTGCTCGTCACCCGCTACGGCATCGAGGGCGGCGCGATCTATCAGCTCGGCGCGGCCCTCCGCGCGATGCCGCGGCCCGCGATCGCCATCGACTTCAAGCCGACATTTTCCCACGCCCGGCTGGCCGCCAAAATGGAATCCGCGCGGCGGGATTTTCTCTCAGAAGCCCGCGTCCGCTGGCGCTTGGGCGATGCCGCCGTGGCGATTCTCGGCCGCAGGGAATGGCATGACGCCGACTCTCTCGCCCGCGAGGTGAAACATTGCGTGATTTCCCTGACCGGCCCGCGGCCGCTCGCGGAAGCGATTTCCTCGGCGGGCGGCGTCTGCTGGAGCGAGCTGGATGCCGCGCTGATGGTGAAACGATTTCCCGGGATCTTTGTGGCGGGCGAGATGATCGACTGGGAAGCGCCGACCGGCGGCTACCTGATGCAGGGATGTTTCGCCACCGGCAGCCGCGCTGGAAAGTCCGCCGCGGAGTGGCTGGAAACACGCTGATGTTCTTGGCGTCCGGGCCGCGGCTCATTGCTTGGCCGTTTTCGTCGCGGGAGCGGCGGGTGCCGCCGGGGTGGCTTCGCCGGCCGGAAGCGGATTGTCTTGCTGCGCCAGCTCGTTCTGCGGCAGCAGCACATCGAATTTCATCCCGGAGAAATTGTCGCGGGTTTCCGTCGGAAATTCCCTCTCGTTGAGCAACAGTTTGATGATTTTTTTCCCGGGCGACTTGGGATCGTCCATGATGCTGTCCACCAGTCCGCGCCCCACGTGCTTGCCATTGGAGGCGCGAACGGGAAGCGTGCCATCGGGGGCCACTTCACTGGCGAGCTCCGCGGGCACCGATACCGGAATCATATAGGACTCCTCATTGCCGACTGTGAAGACATGGGTGGCGAGACCGACCGGCATGCCAACATCGAGGAGCACTTCCGAGACCACTCCATCCACCGGAGCCCGGAAAAAATGCGCCTCATATTGCTCCTTCCAGTATTCGTATTGAATCCGCTGGACCTTTTTCTGCTCCAACTGGGCCTCATAGCTGCCACGGAAAAATTTTTCCATGCCGGCCGCCCATTCCACACGTGACTTTTCCACCTGGCGCTTGCGCAGCGCCTCCTCGGTTTCCTCGCGCGTTACCGTCCACGCGTCAGCCTGGCCTTGCATGGCATTGATGGTGGCATTGTTTTCCAATGCCACGCGGGCCATATCGAGTTGATACTTGGTCGCGGCGAGCTCGGTGTGCGCCAGAACCTGGCCCTTTTTCACCGTATCACCCACTTTGACAAGCACCTCCATGAGGGTTCCCGGCGCGGCGGAGCGGACTTTTTCAGCCACCTGCGAGGCTCCGCCCGATTCGACAATGACCTTCTCGCCGAGTCTGGACTTGTATAATATGGACTGGGCCTCCAGCGCCACCGGTGAAATGCAGACAAAGACCGCGATTGCGGCGAGCACGACTCGGAATCCGGACAGCCGCCGCCCGGAATGGAAACGATGGGTGGTTGTTTTCATGTCCATCCATACGGCAGCCGGGGGGGCCGATCTTTCGGGCAGCCGGGATTTTTTTCGCCAAACCGATATTTCCACCGGCCTTGCAGGGAGGCTGCCGCCGTGATAAGCCGCGGGACATGGGCATTGCGGAGCGGGATTATCATCGGAATCGCCGGCACGGCGGCGGCTTCTTGTCGCAGCTCCCTCCCGTCGTGAAATGGCTGCTGCTCGCCAACATCGGGATCTTTTTTCTCGATATCTTTCTGGGTCACCCGCTTGTGAAGTTCGGCGCCTTCGCAATTCAATCCGCCATTTTTGAATTCCGGCTCTGGGAGTTCGTGACCTTCCAGTTTCTCCACGGCAGCCTCGGCCACCTGTTGTTCAACTCCATGGGTCTCTACTTTTTCGGGCCCTGGATAGAGCGCTGGTGGGGCTCTAAAAAATTCCTCCTCTTCTACCTGCTCTGCGGCGGCGCGGGAGCCGCCTTGTTCTCCGTGCTCACCTTTATCGGCGTGCTGCCCGGTGGCATGGAGTCCGGCTTGATCGGCGCGTCGGCCGGCATTTACGGCATCTTCATCGGCGTCGCCGTCATCGCGCCGGATCTTCGGGTGGCCCTGCTGTTCCCGCCCATCGAGCTCTCCATGCGCCAGCTCGCCATCGCGCTGCTGGCCATTTCCACCGGCGCGATCCTGCTCAGTCTCGGCGGCAACGAAGGCGGCGAGGCCGGCCACCTCGGCGGAGCCATCCTCGGCTTCATCCTCGTCCGCTGGCCGCAGCTTCTGGGCCGTGATGCGGGTGTGGAAATCCGCCGCTCGCGCAGCAGGCCCTTCGTGTCCAAGCTCCGCCCGCGCACGCGGCTGGAGCTGGAGCAGGACTCGGCCGTGGATCTCATTCTCGAAAAAATTTCCCGCGAGGGCTTCCAAAGCCTCACCGCCGAAGAGCGCGACATCCTCCACAAGGCCTCCCAACGCAAAAACTCCGACTCATGACCGATGCCGAAATGATCGATTTCCCGCCTGCCGCAGCGCAGCTTGCCCGCCTGCGCGCCATCATGCACCGCCTGCGTGCCCCCGGCGGCTGCCCGTGGGACGCCGAGCAAACCCACGAGTCGCTCATTCCCAACCTGATCGAGGAGGCCTATGAAACGGTGGACACCATCCAGCGCGGCGATCACGACCATCTCAAGGAGGAGCTCGGAGACCTGCTGCTGCAGGTGATTTTCCATAGCGAACTCGCCGAGGAGGCCGGCCGCTTCAATCTGGACGACGTCGCCCGCGAGATCAGCGACAAGCTCGTCCGCCGCCACCCGCATGTCTTCGCGCAGAGCGCTGCCGCGGATTCCGATGCCGTGCTCAGGCAATGGGATGAGATCAAGCGCGCGGAAAAAGGCCACGAGGAGCGCCCTTACCTGCATGGCATCGGCAAGGGCCTGCCCGCGCTGCTGCGTGCCGCCAAACTCCAGAAAAAAGCCTCGAAAGTCGGCTTCGACTGGCCGGATGAAAGCGGCGTGCTGGCGAAGATCCGTGAAGAACTCGGCGAGCTTGAAGCCGCCATCGAGTGTGGCGAAACCCGGCAGATCGAGGATGAGCTCGGCGATGTTTTGTTCTCCGCCGTCAATCTCGCCCGCTTCCGCAAGCTCGATCCGGAAGTCCTGATGGCCGCTGCGAATGCGAAATTCGAGCAACGCTTCGCCGCCATGGAGCGCGCGCTCAGACAGCAGGGGCTCGATCTGGACGCAGCCACGCCAGAGCAAATGGAAGCCTCCTGGCAGGCCGCCAAGTAGCCGGGATCAAACGCTGGCTTCCTGTTGTGGCTCGGGCCGGGTGGAGACGAAGTCGAGCTCCTCCGCGTCGGACTTCTTGACCACGTTGACGGCATCGCCGGGCTTCACGTCGCCACGCAGCAGCGATTCGGCGAGCGGGTCTTCGAGGAAGCGCTCGACGGCGCGGCGCATCGGCCGTGCGCCATAGGCGGGGTCGAAGCCTTTTTCCGAGAGAAAATCGCGCGCTGCCTGAGTGAGCGTGAGGGCGACTTCCTTTTCGTGCAGGCGCTTGACGAGCTTGCTGACTTCGAGATCGACGATCTGGTTGAGGTCCTTCTTTTCGAGCATGTGGAAAACCACAAGGTCATCGAGGCGGTTGAGGAACTCCGGTTTGAAGTAGCGTTTCGACTCCTCCATGATCTTGTCCTTCATGCCTTCGTGGTCGGCCTGGTCTTCCGCCATCGCGCCGAAACCGAGCGTGGTCTGGCGTTTGATCGAGGAGGCACCGACGTTGGAGGTCATGATGATGATCGTGTTGCGGAAATCGATCTTGCGGCCGAGCGAATCTGTGACGGTGCCTTCCTCCAGGATCTGGAGTAGCAGGTTCATCACATCCGGGTGGGCTTTTTCGACTTCGTCAAACAGCACCACCGAATACGGCCGGCGTCTAACGGCTTCGGAAAGCTGACCGCCTTCTTCATAACCGACATATCCCGGAGGCGAGCCGATCAAGCGGCTGGCGGTGAATTTCTCCATGTATTCCGACATGTCGATCTGGATGAGCGCATCCGCATCGCCAAACATGAATTCGGCGAGGTTGCGGGCGAGGTAGGTCTTGCCCACGCCGGTGGGGCCGAGGAACAGGAACGAGCCGATCGGACGGCGCGGGTCCTTGAGGTCCGCGCGCGAGCGGCGGAGCGCCTTGGAAATGGCGATGACCGCCTCGTCCTGGCCGATCACACGACCCTTGAGCTCGTCCTCCATCTTGAGGAGTTTTTCGGTTTCCTTCTCCTCCATGCGGCGGAGCGGCACTCCGGTCCACTTGGAAACGACGGCCATGATGTCGTCATCGGTGACGGTGACGATGGTTTCCTCGGAGGTGGAGCGCCAGGTCTTGAGGGTTTCCTCAAGCTCCCTCTTGGCGTTCTTCTCGTCATCACGCAAGGCGGCGGCGGTTTCGAAATTCTGCTCGGCGATGGCCGCGAGCTTGTCGCGGTTGATCTGGTCGATGCGCGCCTCCAGCTCCTTGATGGCCGGCGGGCGGGTCATCGTGCCGATGCGTGCGCGCGCGCCGGCCTCGTCGAGCACGTCGATCGCCTTGTCCGGCAGGAAACGGGCCGTGAGATAACGCGCGGTGAGCTTCACCGCGGCCTCGATGGCCTCGGGCGTGAACTTCGCCTTGTGGTGGCTTTCATATTTTTCCTGAAGCCCTTGCAGGATCTTGATGGCATCGTCCACGGACGGCTCGTCCACCTTCACTTGTTGAAAACGGCGCTCAAGGGCGGAATCCTTCTCGATGTATTTGCGGTATTCGTTGAGCGTGGTGGCGCCGACGCACTGGAGTTCGGCGCGGCTGAGCGCGGGCTTGATGATGTTGGAAGCGTCCATCGCTCCTTCGGCGGAACCGGCGCCGACGATGGTGTGCAGTTCGTCGATGAAGAGGATGACATTCTTGACCTTGCGGATCTCGTCCATCACCGCCTTGATGCGTTCCTCGAACTGGCCGCGGTATTTGGTGCCGGCCACCATGAGGGCGAGATCGAGCGTGACGACGCGCTTGTCGCGGAGGATTTCCGGGACGTTGCCGTGGGCGATTTCCTGGGCTAGCCCCTCGACGATGGCGGTCTTGCCGACGCCGGCCTCGCCGATGAGCACCGGGTTGTTCTTGGTGCGGCGGCAGAGGATCTGGATGACGCGCTCGATCTCCGACTCGCGGCCGATCACCGGATCGAGGCCGCCTTCCTTGGCCACCTTGGTGAGGTCGCGGCCGAAGGCCTTGAGCGCCGGTGTCTTGGTCTTGCCTTCCCCGCCCTGTCCGCCGCCGGACTGCTGCGGGGATTCGTCCTCGAACGGGCCGTCCTCCAGCTCGTCATCCTCGTCGTCCTCGTCCTGTTCGTCGGGCGAGAAATTCGGATCGATTTCCGCGAGGATTTCGTTGCGGGTGCGCTGGATGTCCACGTCGAGGCGCTTGAGCACGCGGGCGGCGACACCCTCGCCCTCGCGCAGCAGGCCGAGCAGCAGGTGCTCGGTGCCGACATAGGAATGGTTGAGGGCCTTGGCCTCCTTGTTGGCCAGCGCGAGGACTTTTTTCACTCGCGGCGTATAGGGGATGTTTCCGGAGGCTTTCTGCGGCGGACCGGAGCCGACCTCCTTCTCCACTTCCATGCGCACCGCCTCAAGCTCGAGGCCCATGCGTTCGAGCACGTTGACGGCCACTCCCTGGCCGAGCTTGATGAGGCCGAGCAGCAGGTGCTCGGTGCCGACGTAGGAATGGTTGAAGCGGTCCGCTTCCTTGCGGGCAAGGGCGAGGACTTGTTGGGCGCGTGGGGTGAAGTTGTTCATGCGTCGCCGGGGTTAAGGGGATCGGGAAGGGGGTTGGTCTTGTGAGATACAGAACGGTTATCAGGGGAATCGAGGGAATGCAAACGGCAGCGCACGATTTCCGCGCGGATGGCGTCGCGTTCCTCCGGCGAGAGCTTGCGGCCGGAGTGAAGCTGGAGGTGCGCGGGCTGGATGTCCATCAGCAGCGTGTCGCAAAGCATCACCGTTTCCTTCGGGAAAAGCCCGAGAATGCCGCCGAAACGCAGCAGGGAGAGCAGGTTTAGCGCCTCCTTGGACTCGATGAGGTGGGCGTGGCGCAGGATGCCGTAGGCGCGGCCGATGCGGTCCGCCACCATCCCGGGATCGTCCTCGACGAGTTTTTCCCGCGCATTGTGCTCGTGGACGGCCACTTCCGCGATCACGCGCTCCAGGCGGCGGATGATGGTTTCCTCGCTCTCGCCGAGGGTGGACTGGTTGGAAATCTGGTAGAGATTTCCGAGCGACTCGGTGCCTTCGCCGTAAAGCCCGCGCACGGCGAGGCCGATCTTGTTGACCGCCTGGAGCACCTGGCCGATTTGGTCGCTGAGGACCAGTGCCGGGAGGTGGAGCATGGCGGAGGCGCGCAGGCCGGTGCCGAGATTGGTGGGGCAGGTGGTGAGGTAGCCGAGTGTGGGGTCGAAGGCGAACTCGAGCGATTTCTCCAACTCCGAGTCCAGTTCCGAGAGCGCGTTGAACGCGGCGCTGAGCTGCAGGCCGGGCCGGATGGCCTGCATCCGGAGGTGGTCCTCCTCGTTGATCATCAGGCTGAAGGTCTGGCGGCGCTCGATCACTGCGGCCGAGCCGTCGCCGCGGGCGGCGTGCTCGCGGGAAATGAGGTGGCGCTCCACCAGCACCTGCTTCTGCACCGGGCTGAGCGAGCCGAGTTCCTGGGAAAACGCGTCCTTCATCGCCGGCAGGGCCTCCACCGCCGGCCGGATGAGTTCCAGGGCGGCGGCGCGTTCGGCGCGTTTCGCCCAGCCGGGAAACGGATGGCGGCGCAGGTTGCGAGCCAGCCGGATGCGCGAGGTGAGCACGGCGCCATGCTCACCCTGCCCGCCGGTCATCCAGTCGGCGGGGTTCTTGATGAGTGTGGAGAAGCGCATCATGGCGGAGACTCAAGACTTGAAGACACAAGACACAAGAAAAGAAAATTCATGCTTTCGCGCTGAGTTCGATGTTGCGGATTTCATCGCGGATGCCGGCGGCCTCTTCGTAACTCTCGGAGGAGATGGCCTGGTCGAGGCGGGCGCGGAGTTCCTCAAGGCGCTGGTGGAGCACCTGCATGGCCATCAGGCCCTCCGGCACCTTGCCGATGTGCGAGGTGCCCTTGTGCATGCCGCGCACCATGTGGCCGACTTCCTCGGCAAAGGTGGCGTAGCAATCGCTGCAACCGAAGCGCCGCACCCGGCGCAGGTCATCGAGGGTGAAGCCGCAGCTCGGGCACTTGCGGCCGCCGCCCGCGGCGATGGGTGTCTTGACCGGAGTGACGCTGCCCTTGCCGCCGCCGGGCAGGCCGCCCAGCAGGAGATCCGTGAGCGAAAATCCCGTGGGATCGGTGACTCCGCGCTCCTTGGCGCACGCGTCACAAAGGCACACCTTCTTCATCTGCCCCTCGATGAGCTGGGTCAGGAAGACGGTGGCCTTTTGGTCGCAGAAGTCACATTTCATGATTGGAAACTCATCACTGGATCGGCGTGCCGGTGCTCATGGCCAGCTCATGGAAGGCATCGAGGAAGCGCGCGGTGAAGGGGCCGGGCTTGCCGCTGCCGATGGTGCGGCGGTCGAGCGCCACCACCGGGATGACCTCCGCCGCAGTGCCGGTGAGGAAACACTCGTCCGCGGTGAAGATGTCATACCGCGTGAGCGATTTCTCCACCACCGGGACGCCGAGTTTTCCGGCGAGCTCGATGATCACGGAGCGGGTGATGCCGTCCAGCGCGCCATCGCTGATGAGCGGGGTGAGCAGCGTGCCGTTTTTCATGAGAAACAGGTTGTCGCCGGTGCACTCGGCCACGTAGCCCTGCTCGTTGAGCATCACCGCTTCCAGCGCGTTGGCCTGGATGGCCTCCACCTTGGCCATGATGTTGTTGAGGTAGTTGAGTGATTTCACCTGCGGCATCAATGCGGCGGGTGCCGGGCGGCGGGTGGCGCAGGTGATGATGGACAGGCCGTTTTTGTAGTGCTCTTGCGGATAAAGCTGGATGGTTGAGGCGATGATGAACATCGAGGGGCGCGGGCAGTTGTAGGGGTTGAGCCCCAGCTCGCCCGCACCGCGGGTGACCACCAGTCGGATGTAGCCGTCGGTCAGGCCGTTGGCGGCCACCGTTTCGCAAGTGAACTTACAAACCTCCTCCTGCGTCCATGGCAGGTTGAGGATGATCGCGCGGGAGGAATCGAAGAGCCGGCGGATGTGCTCCTCCAGCCGGAAGATGCGGCCGTTGTAAAAACGGATGCCTTCAAACACGCCATCGCCATAGAGAAGACCATGGTCAAAGACCGAGATCTTCGCTTCGGATTCGTCCACCAATTTGCCGTCGAGCCAGATTTTCATGTGTGATTTCCCGGCAAAGGTAGGTGGCATCCCGCCCGTGGCAAGCGGAAGATGGGAACTCCCCGCGGAGCGCAAGCCGGCGCGCCACTCCGCATCATGCGGGCTCATTCCGTGAGCTTGCGCACTTCCTCCGCGATGATGCGCAGGCCGTCGCGGACCGCCGCCTCGTCCATGGCGTAAGACACGCGGATGCACTCGTCCCGGTGCCTCCATCCGGGGGTGTCCAGTCCGTAGAAGAAATACCCGCCGGGGATCACCAGCACACCGCGTTGTTTCAGGCGTTGATACAGTTCCTTGGAGCTGACGCGCAGGCCGGGAAACCAGAACCAGAGGAAAATGGAGCCCTCGCTGCGGTGGACCGCCCACTCGATGTCCTCACCGAATGCCCCGGCGGCTGCCTTGAGCGCGAGGTCGCGTTTCTCCTGATAGAACGGCCGCACCACTTCGCGGCTGAGGCGCAGCACCTCGCCGGACTCGATGATTGGCAGCATGATTTGCTGGCCGATGTTCGTGTTGGAAAGGCCGACGATGGCACTCATCGAGCCGAGCGCGCGGATGATTTCCGGCGGGCCGATCACGATGCCCGTGCGCGTGCCCGGCAGGCCGATTTTTGACAGACTGTAGGTGAGAATGCAATGCGGCCGCCAGAACGGCGTGGCGTCTTCGAAAATGATGCCGGGAAACGGCGCGCCGTAGGCATTGTCGATAATCAGCGGGATGCCGTGGCGCTCCGCGAGATCTGATAGACGCGCGATCTCCCCGTCGGTGAGCACGTTGCCGGAGGGATTGGTCGGACGCGATGCGCAGATCGCGGCGATGTCCGGGGTGATTTCCAAGCGGTCGAAATCGACGCGGTATTTGAATTCATGCGGTCCGGTTTTTTCGATCAGCGGCGGCACCGCGTGAAACAGGCAGCCGTCGATGCCCTGGTCCGAGTAGCCGATGTATTCCGGCACCAGCGGAAGGAGGATTTTCTTGCGCGAACCATCCGGCATGCGGCCGGCGAGCAGGTTGAAGAGCATGAAAAACGCGGTCTGCCCGCCTGCGGTGACGGCGATGTTTTCCGGTCCGATTTCCCAACCGAAGGTCTGGCGGAAAAGACCGGCGATGGCTGCCAGAAAACGCGGATTCCCCTGTGGCGGGTCGTAAATCGTCAGCGCGCGCTCAAGACCGCCCGCTTCCTCCAGGAGTTCCTCCAGCCGCCTGCGCCAGACGGCCTCCATTTCAGGAATCCGCGCCGGTTGGCCGCCGCCGAGCATTTTCAGATCCGGTCCGCAGCTCGCCAGCGCATGGCCCAGATCGTCCATCAACTCGCCGATTCCACTGCCGCCGCCGAGGTGGCGGCCAAATTCTGAAAATTCATATGACATGGCCGGGAGCTGTGTTCTAGTCTGCCGCCCCCACCACAACAACCCCATAAACCACCATGTCCATCAAAGTAGGCGACCAAGCCCCTGATTTCACCCTCGTCACCAAAACCGCCGAGGGTCCGCAGCTCGTGAAACTGAGCGACCTCATCGGAAAATCCAACATCGTGCTGCTCTTCGTGCCGATGGCCTTCACCGGCGTTTGCACCACTGAGTTCTGTGACATTTCCGCCGGCATCAAGGACTACGAGGCTCTCGACGCCAAGGTGCTCGGCATTTCCGGCGACAACCCCTTCGCTCAAGCCGCCTGGGCCGAGAAGGAAGGCATCACCATCCCGCTGCTCAGCGACTACGAGCACGAGGTCGCCAAGGCCTACGGTGTGGCTTACGAGCAATTCCTGCCCGCCGTGAACCTGATCATGGGCGGCGTGGCCAAGCGCTCCGCCTTCGTCATCGATAAGGCCGGCGTCGTGCAGTATGCCGAAGTGCAGGATCATCCGAAGGATCTTCCGAACTTCGACGCCGTGAAAGCAGCGCTTCGCGCGCTGTGAGCTGATTCAACAGAGGAATCACGATCAATCAAACGGCGGGAGGAGTCTCTTCCCGCCGTTTTTGTTTTCGATATCAGAATGCCGCGCCGAACATCATTCGATGCTCCGGAGTTCAGCGTGCACTCTTGAAAAGACACGCTGAAGCGTGAACTCAGGACGATGTTTCATCCGGCAGCGCGGTCCATCTTCTGCCTTTGACCTTCCGGCAATGAGCCTGCAATCTCCCTGCCGATGACCCCGATCGAAGCCCTTGTCGCGCTCAACATGCTGCCGAAGATCGGCCCGGTGCGGGTGCGGCGCTTGCTGGAGGCCTTCGGTGATCCGGCCACGATTCTCGGCGCGGCGAAGGACCGCCTGATGCGCGTCGACGGGGTGGGGGAGGAAACCGCGAAAATCCTCCATGGTTGGCAGGAACACGCCGATCCAGCCTCGGAAATCCGCGAGGCGGCGGAACGCGGCATCGCCATCGTGACGCAGGACGATGAGGGTTATCCCGCGCCGTTGCGGGATGCTTATGATCCGCCGCTGCTGCTTTATGTCTGGGGAAAAATCGAACCACGCGACCGCCATGCCATCGGCGTCGTCGGCTCGCGGCGCGCCACGCATTACGGCACACAGGCGACGAAGAAACTTTCCTATCAACTCGCGCAGGCGGGATTCACCATCATCTCCGGCCTGGCGCGCGGCATCGATACGGCGGCGCACGAGGCGGCCGTCGCCGCGAACGGGCGCACCATCGCGGTGATCGGTTCCGGTTTGGGAAAACTCTATCCGCCGGAAAACCTCGCGCTTGCCGAGAAGATCGCCGCCGGAAACGGCGCGGTGGTTTCCGAGTTCCCGCTGCACACCGCGCCGGACAAGCAGACCTTTCCGATGCGCAACCGCATCGTCGCCGCATGGTCGCGGGCGCTGTTAGTCGTGGAGTGCCCGGCGTGGTCCGGCTCGCTGATCACCGCCAACCTCGCCTCGGAATACGGCAAGCCGGTATTCGCCGTGCCAGGCCCGATCGACAAGCCGACTTCCGCCGGTTGCAACCAACTCATCCGCGATGGCGCCACGCTGGTGGCCGATGCCAGCCACATTCTCGACGACCTCGGCGAGTTGCCCTTCGCCCGCAAGCCATCCGTTGCCGAGCCCGCTGCGGAAACTCCCGAACTGCCGGAAGAGGAAGCCGCCGTCTTCGCCGCAGTGACCACCGACGAATCACCGGTGGACCGCATCATCGAGCGCAGCGGCCTGCCCGCGCATGTGGTGACGGCCACGCTGATGAAACTCGAA